>NZ_JAMYTP010000024.1:0-93468 GCF_040322515.1 Mesorhizobium sp. M0136 | reverse complement strand
CGTTCAATCCGGCTTGCAATGAGGTCCGACAACCAGTCCGCCCACTCCGTCGAGCATGCGGACCTCACAGAAGCCTCCAGATTCCTGATCAGTCGGTTCTGTGATTCAAGATGCTGGCTGGAGTGGAGGCCAGCATCGGATGACGCGACCGCTTTCGGATGATCTTCGCGAACGTGTTGTAGCGGCGGTTTTGGGTGGCGAGAGCCGCCGGTCGGCCGCGAAACGGTTCGGCATTTCGGTTTCGGCGGCGGTGAAGTTGTTGCAGCGCCATCGGGCGACTGGCTCGGTTGCGCCTGGCAAGATGGGCGGACATCGCAAGAGGGTGCTGGAGCCGCACCGTGCCTTCATCGAGGCGCGTCTGCGTGAGACACCGCATCTGACGCTGCACGGTCTGAAGGATGAGTTGGCCGCACGCGGGGTCAAGGTCTCGCACAACGCGGTCTGGATGTTCTTGAGGCGCGAGGGCCTGAGCTTCAAAAAAAACGCTGTTCGCCCTTGAGCAGGCGCGCGCCGATATTGCCCGCAGGCGTCAGCGATGGCGCTCTTGGCAGGCCGGCCTCGATCCGCAGCATCTGGTCTTCATCGATGAGACCTGGATCAAGACCAACATGGCTCCGCTGCGCGGTTGGGGGCCGAAGGGCAAGCGGCTGCGCGGCTTGGCCCCGCACGGCCACTGGCGCACGCTGACCTTCCTCGGCGCGCTACGCTGCGATAGGCTCGCGGCACCTTGCGTCTTCGACGGCCCGATCAACGGCCAATGCTTCCGCGCCTATGTCGAGCAACAGCTCATCACCGTGCTGAAGCCCGGCGATATCGTCATCATGGATAATCTGGGAAGCCATAAGTCGGCCGCCATCAGACAGATGATCAAGGCCGCCGGCGCCAGGCTTTGGTATTTGCCGCCCTACTCTCCCGACCTCAACCCGATCGAGCAGGCCTTTGCCAAGATCAAACACTGGATGCGCCAAGCGCAGAAGCGTACCGCCGAGGACACTTGGCGCCACATCGGCCACCTCGTTGAAACGATCGAGGCAACCGAATGCAACAACTACTTCGCAAACGCCGGGTACGCTTCCGTCAAAACGTGAAAGACTCTAGGCGCTCAGGGCGCCTCGGCCCTGAGCCATTTCTTCAGGCCGTCGACATCGCCATTATTGACGCAGGCCGCAACCTTTCTGCCAACTGCCGCGCCGAACTTGTAGCCGTGGCCGGAGCAGGCCGAGACGACCAGGCATTTGCCTTTCTGGTGGGCCAGGAACTTCTCGTCGACGGTGAAGGTGTAGGCGCAGGTGACCACTTCGGTGACCTTATACTCCTCGATACGGGCAATCGGCGGCGAAAACAGGTTGCGGATTGCCTCGCCTTCGCCCGGCACCGGCTGGCGGTTCCAGTCGGCATCGCTGGTCGGCACCCTGTGCAGGCCCGAGCCGAATTTCATGCCGGCGCCACCTGTCGGCGGGATTGCATAGCCGTCGACGCTGCCGCCGACGTCGAGGACGACAGGTGCTGCCTGCCACGTTTCTTTCAAATCCGCCGGCGGTTCGACATAGGCGAGCGCGGTGCGATAGGTTTTCAGTTCGCCGTCCAGTTCCGGGAACAGTTTCAGCACCCAGGCGCCGGCAGCGACGACGATCCAGTCGGCCTGCATCGTTTCGCCGCTCGCAAGCACGACCTGTCCGGCGTCGGCGTCGATCTCAGCGACCTTGCTGTTTTCGTAGACATTGGCGCCGTTCGCGCGCAGCCACCTGGCGAGGCCCGAAGCGATCCTGCGGCAGTGCAGCGCGCCGCCGTCCGGCGAAAAATATGCATAGCGGAATGAACCAGGTTCTAGGAACGGCCAGCGTTCGACCGCGGCGTCCGGCTCGACCAATTCGAACGGATAATTTCCCGCTTCCATGCCCTCGCGGTATTCCTCCGCCTCATCTCCCGGCTCGCGCGAAATACAGATGAAGCCGCGCGGATCGAGATGGCTTTCACCGAGATCGGCCCACATCTCGTCCCAGGCCTCATAGGCTTCGGTGATCAGCCGGCCGTAGCCCGTTCCGGCCCGGTAGGCGCGGCGAATAATGCGATGGTGGTCGCCGGAGGCGGCGAGCGGATTGGGGATTGATCCCTGCTCGACGATCGAGACGAGGTGACCAGCCTTGACCAGCGACCACGCCGTCGAAACTCCGGCAATGCCTGCACCGACCACGATCACATTCATGAAAACTGTCCTTCCGCAACCGCTTCGGCGGCTCACCTCACGGCAGGGCCAACATACGGTCTGGCACCAGACTGGCAAGCCGCGCTAATGATCTGGCATGACCGAATTGAAGCCGCCCTACCTTGCCTTTGATCCAGCCACGCGCAGCCTGCGGCTCGATCCGCACGAGCCGGCCTTTTTCCAGAATCCATACGAGGCCTACGCCTTCCTGCATGGCGCATCGAACGCCTTCTTCTGGGAAGAATTTGGCTTCTGGTGCTTTGGCGGCTTCGACGACGTCAACCGTCTGCTGCGCGATCGCCGCTTCGGCCGCCAGAACCCGGCCGGCATTCCGGACAGCCGAGGCATCGGCCAGGACCGTACGCATCTCAGCGCCTTCGACGGCGTCGAAGCCAATTCGATGCTGGAGCTGGAGCCGCCTGTCCACACACGGCTGAGAACGCTGGTCAACCGCGCCTTCGTCTCGCGCCAGGTCGAGCGGCTCAGGCCGCGCGTCGAGGCGCTGGCCAACGAACTGATCGACCGTTTCGAACCAGGAGAAGTCGACCTGCTGCCGGCGCTCGCCGCTCCCTTGCCGATCACCATCATTGCCGAGATGCTCGGCGTGCCGGTCGATATGGGGCCGCAGCTGCTCGACTGGTCGCATCGGATGGTCGCTATGTACATGCACGGCCGCACCCGCGAGACCGAAGAAACGGCCAATCGCGCGGCGCGGGACTTTTCGAATTTTTTGCGCGGCTACGTCGCCGAGCGGCGAAAGAGGCCGGGCGAGGATCTTCTGTCGCTGCTGATTGCGGCGCAGGAGGACGGCCAGAAACTGTCGGAGGACGAGCTGGTATCCTCGGCCATCCTTTTGCTCAATGCCGGCCATGAGGCAACTGTCCACCAGACCGGCAATGCGGTGCGCTCGATCCTCGCACAAGGCGGCGATCCACGCCGCTTCTTCACCTCGCCGGAAGCAACAGCCGCGACGGTCGAAGAGTGCCTGCGCTTCGACGCGCCGCTGCACATGTTCACGCGCTACGCCTATCAGAAGGTCGAGGCCGGGCCTGGTATCGTCGTCCAGCCGGGCGAGACGATCGGTCTGCTGCTCGGCATGGCCAATCACGACCCGGTGGCCTTCGCCGAGCCCTTCGCCTTCAGGCCGGGCCGCGCCGACCAGAAGAACGTATCGTTCGGCGCCGGCATTCATTTCTGCATCGGCGCGCCGCTCGCCCGGCTTGAATTGCAGGTGTCGCTGAAAACCCTGTTCGTCCGGCTACCGCAGCTGCATCTTGCCGAACAGCCGCGCTTGCGCGACACCTATCATTTCCATGGGCTGGAAACGCTCGCCGTGCGCTTTTGAGCATTCGGTCCGGCAGGCTCAGCCGCAGGGGTGATCAAAGCTTGATCACATACTCCTTGCGAGTCGTTTCAAGCACTTCCCAGCTGCCCTTAAAGCCCGGCCTCAGCACGAAGCTGTCGCCTGCCCCGACAGTGCGCGCATCGCCGCCGTCTTCGGCGATCACCGAAACTCCTGACAGGATGTGGCAGAACTCCCACTCATCATATTCGATGCGCCATTTGCCTGGCGTCGCTTCCCAGATGCCGGCATAAAGGCCGCCGTCCTGTTCCTCGACATTCCAGGTGCGGAATTTCGGATCGCCCGAAATCAGGCGATCCGGCGCCGGCGCGCCAAGTTCCGGTTCGACGGTGTCGACGTCGACGGAAAGAAATTTCGGCGCGGTCATGGCGATCAAACCTTGGCGAGAGCCTGTTCCAGATCGGCGACGATGTCGTTGACGTCCTCGATACCGACCGAAAGCCTGACCGTGTCCGGCCCTGCCCCCGCGTTGATCTTCTGCTCGTCGGAAAGCTGGCGATGCGTGGTCGATGCCGGGTGGATGACCAGCGACTTGGTGTCGCCGACATTGGCCAGGTGCGAGAACAATTCGAGCGCTTCGACGAATTTGATGCCCGCCGCATAGCCGCCCTTCAGCCCAAAGGTGAATACCGCGCCGGCGCCAAGCGGCGAGTACTTCTTCTGTAGCGCATTGTTCTTGTCGTCAGGCAGGCCGGGATAGGACACCCAGGCGACCTTGGAATGGTTGGAAAGCCATCCGGCGACTGCGGCCGCATTGTCGCAGTGGCGCTGCATCCTCAGCGGCAAGGTTTCCAGGCCAGTCAGGATAAGGAATGCATTGAACGGCGAAATCGCCGCGCCGATATCGCGCAGCCCGAGCACGCGGGCGGCAATGGCGAAGGCGAAATTACCGAAGGTTTCGTGCAGGACGAGGCCGCCATATTCGGGGCGCGGCTCCGACAGCATCGGATACTTGCCCGACTTCGACCAATCGAACGTGCCGCCGTCGACGATGGCGCCGCCGATGGAATTGCCGTGACCGCCGATGAACTTGGTCAGCGAATGCACGACGATGTCGGCGCCATGTTCGATCGGCCGCAGCAGATAGGGCGAGGCCAGCGTGTTGTCGACGATCAGTGGCAGGCCGTGCTTGCGGGCAACGTCGCCGATCTTCTCGATGTCGACGAAGACGCCGCCCGGATTGGCCAGGCTTTCGATGAAGATTGCCTTGGTCCTGTCGTCGATCTGGCTCTCGAAGCTCGAGATGTCATTGGTGTCGGCCCAGCGCACCTGCCAGCCGAAATTCTTGAAGGCATGACCGAACTGGTTGATCGAGCCGCCGTAGAGCTTTGTCGCTGAAACGAAATTGTCGCCGGGCTGCATCAGATTGTGGAAGACCAGCACCTGCGCGGCATGGCCGGAGGCGACCGCAAGGCCTGCCGTGCCGCCTTCGAGTGCCGCGATGCGCTCTTCCAGCACCGCCTGGGTCGGGTTCATGATGCGGGTATAGATGTTGCCGAACGCCTTCAGCCCGAACAGCGAGGCGGCATGGTCGGCATCGTCGAAGACGAAGGAGGTCGTCTGGTAAATCGGCGTCGCTCGCGCGCCGGTCGCCGGATCCGGCTTGGCGCCGGCATGGACGGCGAGCGTGTTGAAACCGGGCGTGCGGGCCATCGAAAAACCTCCCTTTGAACCTTCTGAAAAGCGCGCCGCATTCTTGGCGGAGCCCGGCTCCGAATGCAAAGAAGAAAATGCCCTTCCCCGTGACAACGGCGGGCGGAGCTGGCGGAAAAATACAGCAGAACTGGAAGATTATTTCTGGCGAACGCCGAAACTCTGGAATCCCGGGCGCATCAGCGGCTTTTTCGACGACAAGACGCCGGAATTGACGCCGGTCCAGCCGATCTCGCCGGACAGCTTGCCGTATTCGATCTTCGGGCAACGGTTCATCACC
The DNA here is from genome assembly GCF_040322515.1 of Mesorhizobium sp. M0136. Taxonomy (NCBI): domain Bacteria; kingdom Pseudomonadati; phylum Pseudomonadota; class Alphaproteobacteria; order Hyphomicrobiales; family Phyllobacteriaceae; genus Mesorhizobium; species Mesorhizobium sp. M0136. The sequence goes on along the minus strand of NZ_JAMYTP010000024.1, from coordinate 87,966 downwards.
ACCTTGACGCCGGCGGCCTCGGCACGCGCGGCGGCCTCGTCATTGCGCACACCAAGCTGCATCCAGATGACGTTCGGCAGCGGATCGAGCCGCAAGACCTCCTCGACGATGCCCGGCACTGCCACGGAGCCGCGAAAGACGTCGACCATGTCGATTGGCTCTGGAACATCGGCCAGCCTGGCATAGGTCATCCGCCCGAGGATTTCCTTGCCGGCCTGGCCGGGATTGATCGGGAACACCGAAAACCCCTTGCCGAGCAGATATTTCAGCACAAAGTAGCTCGGCCGCACGTCATTGGCCGACGCGCCGACCATGGCGATGGTCTTCACCGAATTGAGGATGCCGGCGATATAGGCGTTGTCGTAGGCGTCGTGGTTCATGCCTCGTCATACAGCGCTTCGGCGAGAAAACCATCTGGATCATTGCAAAAATTGCGCATCATGCGGAAATGGTCGGTATCGCTAAAATCGGTGAGATCGAGCCCGGACCGGCTGATGCGGAACAGCCGTGCGCCGGGACAGGCCATCAGCAGCGGCGAATGCGTGGCCATGATCACCTGCGCCGTGCCGGACTGGTCCATCCGCCGCAGCATCTTGAGAAGTTCGATCCGGCGCGTCGGCGACAAGGCGCTTTCGGGCTCGTCCAGGATGTAAATGCCTTGCCGGCGGCAGCGCTCCTCGAAGAATCTGACGAAGCCCTCGCCATGCGACCAGGAAAGGAAGTCGGGCGGCGCCTCATGTGCGTCGATGGCGGCCTGATCTAAATAGCGAGCGACCGAACAGAAGGATTCGGCGCGAAAGAACCAGCCAGCAGTGACCTTCGGCAGCCAGTGGCCGCGCAACGTTGCCGCCAGCGCCGCGCCGCTCTTGTTGATAGCGCGGGAGTGATCGACCGGCATATAGCCCTTGCCGCCGCCGGCCTCGTCGTAGCCGGCCAGCGCGCCGATCGCCTCGAGCAACGTCGATTTGCCGGTGCCGTTCTCCCCGACGATGATGGTGATCGGGGTGGTGAATTCGAGTTCGAATTCAAGGCCACGGAAGATCGGCAGGTTCCAGGGACAGGTTTCCCAGTCCGTGACGCGCGTCGGCTCAAGCAGGATGCGCTTGAGATAAGGCACCTTCAGCCGCGTCAGTCGCTTGCGAGCAGCCACAGGAAATCTCAGTTGGCGACAATCACAATGGTTCTGGCTGCACGTAGCTTTGCCGACAATGGTTTGAGGCAATCGCCCCAGGCAACCAATCACCAAATTGCCGAACAGCCTGCCAGCCGATGTAACGCAACGCCACAGCCGGCCGCTATTGCTCCTGAATTTTGATGTTAAGATTGTTCTTGGTCAGGTCCGGCAATCTCAGCGATTCCGAAGGTGGCCGGACAACGCCGAGATCCTCGCCCGGCACCCTCGCGTCCAGCTTCGGCGTGATCCCGTTGATTATTCCGCCGCCGCCGCCTGGCTTCTGGGGTACTTTCAGAATTTGACAGGCCAGATCACAGGCCTCAGGCGTCAGCGGCAGGACGGTGGCCGGAGCCCCTTCGGTCTGAGCCACGGCTGCTGTCCCCAACCAGACGCTTGAGAAGATACAACACCATAATGCGGCCGCAAGTCTACTTTGCATCGCCGGGCGCCTTTCCTTGTTCGCCAGCCTTCGACGCCGCCGCCGGCGCTGCCTCGGGAATCGAGGGATCCAGCGCGAACGTCACGGACTTGAACCCAAACACGACCGGCCTTTGATACAGCACGTTTCCGATAGCCATGGTGAGCTCGCCGCTGCGGCCGAAACCGGCTCCATTGTCCGGAGCGGCGCTCGGACGGACATCGCTGGTGGCAGCGCTTGCGGGCGGTGGCGCGGCCGGCGCCGGAGCGTCCGGTTTCCTGGCCTCCTCGCCAATCGAGCCGCCGACCGAGCCATCATTGCTGCGACGGAAATCGATGGCGCGGGTCATGTAGACGCGCGTGACCAGCCTGATGTCGAGACGATAGACATATTTGTTGTCGCGAACGTCAAAGACCTCGTTATTGACGATGTAGCCAAGCATCTTTCGCGCGAATGCGTCGCTGCAATACAGCTTGGTTGCCTCGGCGGCGCACCAATTGCTCAGCGCAAGCACTGACTCCACATTCGACGCCCCATAGGTTTCGGCCACCTTGATCGTCACCATCTCGTCCTGATGGTTGCGCCGTCCGGCCGATAGCGAGAACCAGTCCAGGAACGAAGCGTCGACATTGCTGTCGTCCGAGACCTTTAGCCCGGGGAAGGCAACCAAGGTAACCTTGAGCCGCCCATCGGCCGTCGCCGGCACTTCCAGCTGGTCCTGGATGGTCGAGGCCGTCTTGTCGCTTTCAATCTTTGTCGTGGCGAAAATCGGGGCGCCCGGCGTTCCCAGGCTCACGTTCCGCAGGTCGATGTGCCCGATCTTGACGCTCTTTCTGAGTAAGGGACGGTTGGGCGCCTTTTCCCGCGTCGTGCCGTCTTCCTCGTCATATGCGGAAATGACCGCATAGATGTCGCCAACATAAAAATCCTCTTGCGGCGGAAAAAGCGGCTGAATTCCCAGCCGGCTGATGCTCTCGCTCCACAGTGTGCCGACATCCTGATCGTCGGAAAGGGGCGGCTCGTTGACTCGAATCCATTTCACGACAACGAAACCGACCAGCGCGAGGATAAGCGCCGGAACAATATACCGCAAATATGGTTGGATGGCTTGCCGGCGCCCGGACATTCCACCCGAACCGGACACATCCTGGCTTGCGCCCTGTTCGTCCTGGCCCATCGCCGTTGTTCGCAGCTTTCAAATTGAACTTCAGCTTAAACTACTTTAGTGAATTGAAAAGAGTCAATAACAGCGCTGCATTGAACATAGGTCATTTTTATGTATATTCGCGCACTGCAATGCGGCGCCAGCTTTGCGGTGACGCGATCCCGACAAAACCTCAGCCCGGCAGCGAGATCGTTCCGTCTTCCGCAATCGGAAAGGCCGGATTGTGCGCGACTTCCCAGACATGCCCGTCGGCATCGGCGAAATAGCCATACCAGCCGCCCCAGAGTGCGCGGCCAGCCGGCTTGACGATACGGCCGCCGGCTTTCTCGGCCATCGCCAGCACTGCATCGACCTCGGCGTCGGAGCGGGTGTTGTAGGCGAGATAGACGGCCGACGGCGCCTTGGAGAAGGTAACGCCCGAATCCTCTTCGGCGCTTTGCCGCGGGAACAGGCCGAGAATGGCGCCGCCCATCTGGAAGAAGGCAACGCCCTCGGTGATCCCGGCATGGCGCTTCAGACCCATCGCCTCGTAGAAGTGCACGGCGCGGTCGAGATCGTCCGTGGCGATGGTGATGATGGAGATGCGCGGTTCCATATCCGCCTCCTATTCCTCCGGCCATTCCGCCTGGCGCTTGCCGATGAAGGCGCCGATGCCCTCTTCCGCATCGCGCGCCAGCATGTTCTCGACCATGACGCGCCCCGTGTAATCATAGGCCTCGGCCAGCCCCATCTCGGCCTGCTCATAAAACGCTTCCTTGCCGATCTTGACGACCAAGGACGATTTGGAGGCAATGGTTTGCGCGTATTTGGTGACGATTTGATTCAGATATTCGCGCGGCACGACGCGGTTGACCAAGCCGAATTCCTTGGCGGTTGCCGCATCGATCGTCTCGCCGGTCAAAAGCATCTCCATGGCGTGCTTGCGCGAGACGTTGCGCGACAGCGCCACCATCGGTGTCGAGCAGAACAGCCCGATATTGACGCCAGGCGTGCAGAAGGTCGCCTCGTGCGAGGCGATGGCGAGGTCGCAGCTAGCGACCAGCTGCAATCCGGCCGCTGTCGCCAAGCCATCGACTTCGGCGATCACCGGCTTAGGATGGCGAACGATCGCCTGCATCAGTGAAGCGCAGGCGGAAAACGTCTTTTCGAAGAAGGCCCTGCCGCGATCGGCATCGGCGCGGTGCGCGCTCAACTCCTTGAGGTCGTGCCCGGCGCAGAACACTTTGCCGGTCGCCCCAAGCACGATGACGCGGACGGATTTGTCGGCCTTGGCGCGGTCGAGTTCCGCCGTCAGCGCCGCCATCATTGCAAGCGAAAGAGCGTTGGCCGGCGGATTGGCGAGCGTCAGGCGCAGCACGCCGTTGTCCAGCCTGGAGACGACCGGCCCTTCGGCAACGGCAGGCTTGATGGCGACGATTTCGGCCATGATCGTTCCTCTGCGATTCCGGATCGGTGATGAACTAATCTAGTATGCCGTCTCGCTTCGTCCAACTCCCTCGTCCGCTTCTGCCCTAATGAATGGCCGTTGCCAGAAACGCCGCGTCGCGTTCATACAAGCAGGGCGCAAACCGGGAGACTGAAATGCCTGCCCAAAGCAATCTCCAGCCGGTGCTGACGGCTGCCGAAATCAACACGCTGATGGCAACCGTTTTCCCGCAGCTCAACGACCAGTTCACCTTCTATGAGGCGTTGGAGGTGTTTCCAGGCGGCTGTATCGTGCGACTCAATGCCGACGAGCGCCATTTGCGCCCCGGCGGCACCGTGTCGGGTTCGGCGCTGTTCACGCTGGCCGACATAGGCGGCTATGTCTGCGTGCTATCGCATGCCGGACCGGATGCGCTTTCGGTCACCACCAGCCTCAACATTAATTTTGTCCGCAAGGCCGAGGCCGGGCCGATCGACGGCCATTGCCGTATCCTGAAGCTGGGCAAGAGCCTGATGGTGTTCGATATCGACATCGTTGCCGGGCCTGAGAGACACACGGTAGCGCACGCAACGGGCACCTATTCGATCCCGCCAAGGCGAGTACCGGCCTGATGCTTTCTATTGAATTTGTTTGTTGATGTGTATATATGTGCGCATAGGTGATCTTTGCTTGAGCGTGACAGCCGCAAAATCGTGAAGCGTCTCAAGAATGATGATTTCGAGGTGGTTTCCGTACGCGGCTCGCATCACAAGTTTCGAAAAGGCGTGATCGTGTTGATCGTTCCGCATCCGGAGAAGGATCTACCAACCGGTACAGCTCGCGCCATCGCCAAACAAGCGGGCTGGATATAGGTACCTGAAGCGTCTTGGAGGCTGAGATGAAGAACTATTTCGCGTTGGTCGATAAAGATCCCAACAGCGCGTTCGGCATTCGCTTTCCCGACATTCCCGGCTGCTTTTCAGCCGCGGACGAGGCGGAAGACATCGTTCCGAATGCAGTCGAAGCATTGCAACTGTGGGCGGAGGACATGCCTGTCCCCGAACCGTCCAGCCATGAGGCGATCGTCGCGCTTGCGGATATACGCAAAGCACTTGCTGAAGGAGGCTATCTGGTCTCGGTACCACTCATCGACAATGACAGCGCCGTCGTGAGGGCGAATGTAACTTTCGAGCGCGGCGTCTTGCGGGCGATCGACGCCGCAGCGCGCGACCGAGGCATAACGCGATCGGCATTCCTCTCCAGCGCAGCTCGCAAGGAAATCGAGGCAAAGCACTGAACTTACCTGACACACGGCCAAAATCGCGATGTGGTAAAATCATACCTTTAACTCAAACCCTTGTTTTTATTTAAGTTTATCTTCCGGCAATCATTTCATGCGCCTTGACGCGATAACCACCCTCCCCTATAAACCGTGACGAAGCAGCGGCCCGCAAAGGCCGCCGTTTTGTTATTGGCGACGGCAAGTGCCTTTTGCCAATCCAAGCAACAAGAAACGCCTTCTTTTGAAGGTCCGAACCGAAAGCAACAATCCATGGCAACCTTTTCGCAGAAGCCTGCGGATGTGGTGAAGAAGTGGGTGCTGATCGACGCCGAGGGTCTCGTCGTCGGCCGTCTCGCCACTGTCATCGCCAATCATCTTCGCGGCAAGCATAAGCCCACCTTCACCCCGCACGTCGACGACGGCGACAACGTCATCGTCATCAATGCCGACAAGGTGGTGTTCACCGGCAAGAAGTTCACCGACAAGGTCTATTACTGGCACACCGGCCACCCCGGCGGCGTCAAGGAGCGCACCGCGCGCCAGCTGCTCGAGGGCCGCTTTCCCGAGCGTGTCGTCGAAAAGGCCGTCGAACGCATGATCCCGCGCGGCCCGCTCGGCCGACGCCAGATGAAGAATCTCCGCGTCTATGCAGGCACGGAACATCCGCATGTCGCCCAGCAGCCCGTTGTCCTCGACGTGGCCAAGCTGAACGCCAAGAACAAGAAGGTTTCGTAAGATGGCTGAGCTTTCCTCGCTCGCAGAACTCGGAACTGCCACCGGCAACACCAACACCCAGCCGGCAGCACCCGTCCATGTCCAGAAGCTCGACAAATCGGGCCGCGCCTATGCCACCGGCAAGCGCAAGAACGCCATCGCGCGCGTCTGGGTGAAGCCCGGCTCCGGTAAGATCGTCGTCAACGACAAGGTGTTCGCCGAATATTTCGCGCGTCCAGTCCTGCAGATGATCCTCAACCAGCCGATCATCGCCGCCAACCGCGCCGGCCAGTACGACATCGTTGCCACTGTCATCGGCGGCGGCCTTTCCGGCCAGGCTGGTGCCGTGCGCCACGGCATCTCCAAGGCGCTGACCTATTACGAGCCGGCGCTGCGCGCCGTACTCAAGAAGGGCGGCTTCCTGACCCGCGACAGCCGCGTCGTCGAGCGCAAGAAGTACGGCAAGGCGAAGGCCCGCCGGAGCTTCCAGTTCTCCAAGCGCTAAGCGCTGCGCAATTACACGCTATCGAAAGGCCGCCTCCGGGCGGCCTTTTCCATGAATGGCGGCAACCAATCACCGGCGGCAGGCGCGGCTCGCTCGCATCGTGGCAGACTTCAGGCCTTGATGAAGTCGATAAACGCCCGGAGCGGCGCCGGCACGAGGCGCCGGCCGGGATAATAGAGGAACGGCCCGGAGAAGCTCTGCCACCAGGGCTCAAGCAGCGGCTCGAGCGCCCCGCTCTCGAAATGAGGGCGTAGCCAATCCTCGAACAGGCTGATGATGCCGGTGCCGGCGATGGCTGCATCGACTTTGAGGTCCGTCGCCCCGCCCAGGGTCACGAGAAGCGGCCCCGTCGGGTCGACCCGCACCACCTCGCCGTCGCGCTCGAATTCCCACGGCGGCATCGCACGGCTGGCAAAGCGGCCGCGCAGGCAGGCGTGGCCGAGCAGGTCGCTCGGGTGTTGCGGCCGGCCATGACGATCCAGGTAGGCAGGGCTGGCGGCGGTGGCGAAACGCTGCACGCGCGGTCCGATCGGCACGGCGATCATGTCCTGCTCCAGGCGCTCGTCGTAGCGGATGCCGGCGTCGCAGCCGGCCGCCAGCACATCGACGAAGCTTTCCTCAGCGATCACCTCCAGCCGGATGCCGGGATAGGCGGCAAGGAACCGCGGGACGATGCTGGGCAGGACCAGCCGCGCCGCGCTGACCGGCACGTTGAGGCGCAACAAGCCAGCCGGCCTGTCGCGAAAGCCGTTCACCACGTCGAGAGCCGACTCCACCTCGGTCAAGGCTGGACCGAGCCGCGCCAGCAGGCCTTCGCCGGCCTCCGTCAGGACGACGCTGCGGGTCGTCCTGTTGAGCAGCCTGACACCGAGCTGCGTCTCGAGGCGGCGCACGGCCTCGCTCAAGCCCGACGCGCTGCCACCGCTGGCGCGGGCGCCATCGCGAAAACCCTTGGCGCGCGCCACGGCCACGAAAGCGTTCAGATCCCCGAGATCGATCTTCATTGTTCGTCATTCCGCACAGCCTGTGCGGATTGTACCCAATTATCATGGGATCGGACAGCGTCTATCTGTGCGCCATCCCTGAAGGAGAAAGACCATGTCCAGTATCGACCAGTCCGGCACATTCATCCTCGGCGACCGCAAAGTCAGACGGCTCGGCTACGGCGCCATGCAGCTCGCAGGGCCCGGCGTCTTCGGCCCACCAAAGGACCACGACGCGGCATTGGCCGTACTGCGCGAAGCCGTTGCACAAGGCGTCAACCACATCGACACCAGCGACTTCTATGGCCCGCACGTGACCAACCTGTTGATCCGCGAAGCGCTCGCACCTTATCCTGACGACTTCGTTATAGTCACCAAGATCGGCGCCCGGCGCGGCCAGGGCGGATCGTGGCTGCCGGCCTTCTCGGCCCAAGAACTCACCCAGGCGGTGCACGACAATCTGCACAATCTCGGGCTCGACGTGCTGGAGGCGGTCAACCTTCGGATCATGTTCGACGCGCATGGCCCCGCCGAAGGGTCGATCGAGGCGCCGCTTGCGACGCTCGCCGAGCTTCAGCGACAGGGCCTCGTGCGCCACATCGGGCTGAGCAACGTCACCGCTGCGCAGATCGCCGAAGGCCGCAGGATTTGCAAGATCGTCTGCGTGCAGAATCAGTACAATCTGGCGCATCGGGGCGACGATGCCTTGATTGACGATCTCGCCCGCGACGGCATCGCCTATGTGCCGTTCTTCCCGCTTGGCGGCTTCAATCCGTTGCAGTCGTCGACCTTGTCCAAGGTCGCCGCACGCCTCGGCGCCACGCCCATGCAGGTCGCGCTCGCCTGGCTGCTTCGCCGCGCGCCCAACATTCTTCTGATCCCAGGCACGTCTTCCGTCGCGCATCTCAGGGAGGACCTCGCCGCGGGCGATCTCGCGTTGCCCGAAGATGCGATCGAGGAATTGGACAGTATCGCCGGAACTGTCCCCGCTCACGCGTAGCGCGGCAATCGCTCTGGTTCGTGCCCGGCGTTAGTTAATGCTGGCCGTATTCGCCGGCTCGGCCGGGCGCTTCTCACCGGCGTAGGGCACGCGAAAACCGTTCGCCGCCAGCCAACCGATGGCCGCCTTCGGTTCGTCAGTCTGGATGATGGTGGCGCCGCGCTCGACCCAGAAGCCATAAGTCTCGCGCGGCAGGCTGGCCGCAACCGCCAGCTCGTCGCCGCGACCGCCGGCGAGGAAGCCGCCCGGCTTGTTGACGATGGCATAGGTGTCGGCCCAGATGTGCCAGTCGCCCCTCACCGCCAGCGCGCGCATGCGCGGGCTGAACAGCGGGCCGCCGGTCTCCGTCAGCGTCTCTGATCCCATGCGCCAGTTGATCATCTCGACTGCGCGCATCGGGAAGGCCCGGCTCAGTTCCTCGGCAAACATGGCGTCGCGAACCGCGTCATCGGCGATGATCGGCATGAACTGGAAGCCGCTGCCGATCTCGGCCATCGCAGCCTTGACCCTGGCGATCCTCTCCGCATTCCACAGGTTCTCTTTGACGATCACCTGTTCGGCCATGCCGAGATCGCGGGCGACGGCGACCATGCCGGCGAGGCTTCCGGTGTCGAGCTTGTTGTCGAGGTTGACGAGAATCCTGCCCCTGGTCGCCACCAGCATCTCGCGCAACGTCGAGACCGTCTCGCCCGTAACGGCGCCGGTGCCTTCGATCACCAATCGGCAGGTCTTGAGTTCGGCCAATGTGCGGTTGACCACCTCGCCCTTGCAGGTCGTGGTGCGGTCAAGCCAGCTGTCATGCATGACGACGAATTCTCCGTCCTTCGAGCGCCTGATGTCGACCTCGACGATCTCGGCGCTCATTGCGATCGACGCCTCGACGGCGGCGATCGAGTTTTCGGGATAGAGCGTCTTGCCGGCCTGCATGCCGCCGGCGCGGTGCGCGGCCACCATCACATGGTCGCGCCATTGGTTGGCGTGCTCGAAACGGTCGAGAATCTGCCTGGCGCGCGTTTCACCCGCCAATGCCTGGCCAAGGGAGACCACCAGCGCCGCGGAAAGCAGAAGGCTCAGCCAAATCGTTCGCATGAGACAAGTCGTTCGCACGAGAATCGCTCCGTACCGGGATCGCACCCCGGTTAAGCGATGCCCGTGACAGGCAGGTGAACGAAGCCGGCTTCGCAAACGCAGGAAAATCAGATCAATGCCGGCCGAAGCAGCCGTTGGCGGCTACTTTCGGTTATTTACCAGGCAATCTCCGGGCCGGCCATGCGGGGTTCGCCTGGCGAGCAAGGATTTGTGACCGGATCGAATGGCCGTGATCCTCCGCAGGGGTCGCAATTCTGAGAATTATGTCCAATAAGGTTGCGCGTCGACGCACAGGAGATCGCTTCATGCCGCCAAGGACCATCGATCACGCCTTCACCACCCGCTCCAGGACAGGCGCGTCGTTTGAGCCGACCTATGCCGGCGCGCTGTCGTTCATGCGGCGCAAGTATTCGAAGGACGTGAAGGGCGCCGATGTAGTGGTGTGGGGCATTCCCTTCGATGCGGCGGTCACCAATCGGCCGGGCGCTCGTTTCGGACCGCAGGCGATTCGCCGCGCCTCGGCCATCCTCGACAACGATCCGCAATATCCGTTTTCGCGCGACCTGTTCGAACAGCTTGCTGTGATCGACTTTGGCGATTGCCTGCTCGACAGCGGCAATCACCAGAAGACGCCTGCCACGATCGAGCGCGAAGCGGCGAAGATCCTGAAATCAGGCGCCTTTCTGCTTTCACTCGGCGGCGACCATTTCGTCACCTGGCCGCTGCTCAAGGCGCATGCCGCCATCCACGGCCCGCTGGCCCTGGTGCAGTTCGACGCACATCAGGACACCTGGCCCGACGACGGCAAGCGCATCGATCACGGCTCCTTCGTCGGCCGTGCGGTCAAGGAAGGCATCATCGATCCCGACCGCTCGATCCAGATCGGCATCCGAACCCATGCGCCCGACACATTCGGCATCAAGATCCTATATGGCCATGAAGTGGAGGAAATGCGGGCGTCCGACATCGCCTATGCCATCGTCGACCGTACGGGCGGCAAGAAGACCTACGTCACTTTCGACATCGATTGTCTGGATCCGGCTTTTGCGCCCGGCACGGGAACGCCGGTCGCGGGAGGCCCGTCTTCGGCAAAGATCCTGTCGGTGCTGCGCCAGATCAACCAGGTCGATATCGTCGGCGCCGACGTCGTCGAGGTTGCGCCAGCCTATGATCACGCCGATATAACGGCAATTGCCGGCTCGATGGTGGCCATGCACTATCTCGGGCTGCTGGCGGAACGAAAGGCCCGGCTCGAGGACATGAACCAGAGCAACCACAGCGTTGCCGGCTTGAATCAGGCAAGCGGCATATAGCTTTGAGATAACAGGAATTTTGGCAGGCAATGAAACCGAAAATCTTCATCGACGGCGAGCACGGCACCACCGGTTTGCAGATAAGGGCGCTGCTTGCCGAGCGCGGCGACCTGGAAATCATCTCCATCCCGGCCGAACGCCGCAAGGAAACGGCAGCGCGCGCCGAGTTCCTCAATGCCGCCGATGTTGCGATCCTCTGCCTACCGGACGCGGCCGCTAAGGAAAGCGTTTCGCTGATCGCCAATGACACCACCAAGGTGATCGACGCCTCGACGGCGCATCGGGTCGCCGAGGGCTGGGAATATGGTTTCGCCGAGATGGACAAGAACCAGGCGAAGAAGATCGCTTCGGCGAAGCGCGTCGCCAATCCGGGCTGCTGGCCGCAAGGACCGATCGCGACGCTGCGGCCGCTGGTTGCGGCGGGGCTGTTGCCAGTCGATTTTCCGGTCACCGTCAACGGCATTTCCGGCTATTCCGGCGGCGGCCGGCCGATGATCGAGGATTATGTCGCCAAGGGCGAGGATGCGCCGGAATTCCTGCCCTACGGGCTGACGCTGCAGCACAAGCACGTGCCTGAGCTCAGGACCTATGCCAAGCTTTCGCACGATCCGATCATGCAGCCGGCAGTCGGCAATTTCGCGCAAGGCATGATCACCGTGGTGCCGCTGCAACTCGGCGGCCTCGACCATGTGCCGACCGGCGCCGAGCTTCATGCGGCAATCGCCGATCATTTCGCTTCCATCGATGGCGGCGTGGTCGAGGTGGCGCCGTATCTGCATCAGGAACGCATGCCCGACATCGATCCGGAGATCTACAACGGCACCAACCGGATGAAGCTCTATGTCTTTGCCAATGATAACAGGGCGCAGGCGCTGCTGATTGCCGTCTACGACAATCTCGGCAAGGGCGCCTCGGGCGCCGCTGTGCAGAACATGGATCTGATGCTCGGCCTTTGAATGGATGCGCCGAGATTTCCAAAGCGCTGGAAGGTCGGCGCGCCGGAGCTCATTGCCGAAACGTTCGGTAGCCGCATCTGGAAAGTTGTTCGCGAGGACGGCTCACCGGCAATCGTCAAGGATCTAAAGCCTTTCGACGATGTGGAGGACGAGTTGCGTGGCGAGCATTTCCTCGCCTGGCGACGCGGCGAAGGCGCGGTGCGGCTGCTCGGCCGCGACGGCCACCGCATGCTGCTCGAATACGCCGGCGAAATCTCGCTGTCACAGATCATTGCGGATCAGGACGACAATGCCGCCACCGCCATCGCGGCCGAGGTGATGACAAGACTGGTCTCGCCGTCGAAGCACGCCGCCCCGCCGGACCTTCAGCCGTTGCGGAGACGGTTTTCCAGCCTGTTCAAAAAGGCGAAGGCCGATCGCGCCGCCGGCGAAAAGAGCCTGTATGTCGAAGCTGCCGAAATCGCGGAGCGGCTGTTGTCCAATCCGCACAACGTACGGCCGCTGCATGGCGACCTGCATCACGACAACATCATGCACGGTCCACGCGGCTGGCTGGCGATCGATCCGAAGGGCGTCCTCGGCGACCCGGGTTTCGACGCCGCCAACATGTTCTACAACCCACTCGACCGAGATGATCTTTGCCTCGATCCGAGGCGGATCGCCCATATGGCGCAAGTCTTTGGCGCCACGCTCGGCCAGACGGGGCCTGCCGTACTGGACCACGCCGTTGCCTATGGCTGCCTGTCGGCTGCATGGCACCATGAAGATTGCAATGCGGTCGACGAAAGCCGCGAGCTGGCGATTGCCGCGGCAATCCGGCGGGTGCGGCTCAGCCTCTGAGAGCGATCTCGTGGGGCAGCGGGTAAGCGCCCTTGGTACCGCGCCAATGCGCGGCGGCGAAGCCCAGCAGAACCAGCGCGAATGCCTGATGCGTCAGGGCCATGTGCAGCGGCACCTGCATCAACAGGGTGCCGATGCCGATCGATGCCTGCACCACGACAATCAGGAACAGCAGCGTCGCGCGTCGGGCATGCGTCGTACCCGGCAGACGCCGGCGTGTCGCAATCATGTGCCAGAGCGCGACCGCGAAGATCGTGTAGGCGCCGATCCGGTGCACGAACTGCACTGTCTTCGGATTTTCGAAGAAATTGCGCCACGCGGGCTCGAGCAGCAGCAGGTCGCCAGGGACCAGCTTGCCGTCCATCAGCGGCCAGGTGTTGTAGCTCAAGCCGGCGTCAAGCCCCGCGACCAGCCCGCCGAGATAGATCTGGACCAGCGCCAGCAGCACCAGAAAGCCGGCCAGACGTTGCGTCGAGCGGTCGGCGGCAGGTTCCGAGTGCGGCGCCAGCCCACGCGCGACAACCATGGTCGCCGTGAAGATCAGCGCCGCCAGCGTCAGATGCGTCGCCAGCCGGTATTGGCTGACCGAAACCCGGTCAACCAGGCCGGATGCCACCATCCACCAGCCTATCGCGCCCTGCAGCCCGCCGAGCAGGAGGATGCCCGACAATCTCGTGCCGAGGCCCCGCTCGATGCGGCGCGTCACCCAGAAGAACAGCAGCGGCAGGGCGAAGACCACGCCGACACTACGCGCCAGGATACGATGCACCCATTCCCACCAGAAGATCGACTTGAACGCCTCGATGCTCATGCCCTTGTTGAGTTCGGCATATTGCGGGATCTGCTGGTAGCGCAGGAACTCCTCCTGCCACTCGGAATCGTTGAGCGGCGGGATGACGCCGTGAATCGGCTGCCATTCGGTGATCGACAGGCCAGAATCGGTGAGCCTCGTAGCGCCGCCGACCACCACCAGCGCAAACAGCACGACCAGCACGACATAGAGCCAACCGCGCACCAGTGCACGATTGCGAAGGTCTCGATCGCGGGCGGCGAAGGGCGCGTCGTCGGATATGGCAGCAGCCATGGGTTTGTCCCGGCAGTTGAAGTCGCGGATTGGTGAACCATCGCAACCCGGCTTGCAAGGCCGGGCGACGCGGCACGCCGTCGCGCCGTTTCTGGCGGGTTGCGCGCATTCGCCGTTCGGCCTAAGCGATAGCGATCAACGAGATCGCGCCATGCCCATTCGCCTGAAAAAGCTGATCGGAAGCTTCCTGCTGGTAGTGCTGGTCGTCGTCTATGCGCTGGTCGCCTCGATCGTCGCGGTCGCGCAACTGTCGCAGTCCGGGCCGCTGGCGCACTTCATCTTCTTCCTGCTGAGCGGGCTTTTGTGGGTGCTGCCGGCGATGGGCATCATTAAGTGGCTGATCCTGGAGCCGCGGCCGAAGGGCCGAGGCCACAGTTAAATCGTCACCACCGTCTTGCCGGCATTGGCCAGCGGCGTCGTCACGCCCGACAACATGGTTCGGATGTGGGCGATGCTCTGATAGCGGCCGTTGACTGAAATGCGCGGCAGGGCATGCAGGAACCCGGCATGCTCGGCGCGCAGTACGCCGTGGCGGGTCGTCACCGCCGACGCATAGCCGGCATCGCGGACAAGGCCCACTTCGCGGCGGCCGACTGCGCTGGCATGACCGTAGGGATAGGCGAAATGGCGCGGCTCCTCGCCGAGTTTGGCCTGCAATATGCGCTTGACGTCGCCGATCTCATGCCGCGCGTCGCTCTCGGAAAGCCGCTTCAGATTGCAATGATTGACGCTATGCGCGCCGATCGTCACCAGCGGGTGCCCGGCCATGGTGCGGATCTCGTCCCAGTTCATCAGCGTGCTCGGGCGCGGACCGCCCAACTCGATGCCGTTCGAGCGCGCCAGATCGCGCAACACCGCACGCTGGTCCCGCTCGCGCACCTTCAGCGTCAGATAGGCGTGCAGGCGCGCATTGGCCTGGACCTTTTTTCCCCGATTCGAGCAGTCGATCGTCACCGGGCCGTCCGGCGTCGTCAGCGTCAGGCGATCGCGCGCATTGACGATATCCTCAACCAGGTCCCACCACAGGTCGGCAGCGCCGTCGATCAGTCCCGGTGCGACGTAGATGGTGATCGGCGCGCCGTGCTTCTCCAGCACCGGCAGCGCCTCGGTCATGTTGTCTCGATAGGCGTCGTCGGCGGTGATCGTCGCGAACTGGCCGTCCTTGTCGCCGGCCTTGATGCGCTCGATCGCCTCGTCCAGCGTGATGAACCTGTAGCCGTTCGCCTTCATGTCGGCGATCACGATATCGAGGAACCCAGGCGCGATGTTCAAGTGTCGGTTGACGCCATTCGGCTTTTCCGGCGCCGCGGTGACCCGATGCAGCATCAGGATGACGCCAAGGCCGCCGATAAACGGCTTGGCCAGCGGCGCGAGACCTGAATAGCGGGCGAGATTGAGCGCCAGTTTGCGAATTGCCTCGCCCCCGTCGATCATTCATTCACCTTTTGCGCCTAAGCTCATCAAGCATGGAATGCGCCTGCGCGGACCCCCAATCGCGACGAATACGCCCTAAGGATTGAGGTATGGTTGACGCCACCGCGTCATTTGACGGCAATCGGCTGGCAAGCAGCGAGGCGTCGCCGTATACCTTGCCGGCCGGCAAAGCCGGCTTGTCGATCTCGGTTGCCGATAGTGCGGCGCTGGCGGCGTACGCCGAATTCTGCCGTTCGGCGCTTTTTGCCCCGGCGCAGAGCGCAGGCTGGATCCTGAACTGGGCCGCACATACCGGCGCCGACGTTGTCGTTGCGACGCTGCGCGCCGACAACAGGCCGGTTTTCTCGTTGGCGCTGGAGGTCACTCGCAGTGGAGCGTTCCGCGTCGCCCGGTTCATGGGCGGCCGCCATGCCAACGGCAATTTTGCCGCCGCCGACCCGCAATGGCTGGCGAATGCCGATAATGCGGCGATCCGCGCTATGCTGGCTGCGATTGCCAAGGTGCGGCGTGATATCGATCTTGTCGCGCTAGAGCGGCTGCTGCCCGATCTCGACGGCGTTGCCAACCCGCTCTCCGCCTTGCCGCATTTTTCGAGCCCCAATCTGTCTCTGGCCGCCGGTCTTGTAGGAGGGTTTGATGCATTGCTCACCCGCGTGAGCGGCAAGCGCAGGCGCAAGAAGCATCGCTCGCAGGCGCGCAAATTCGGGGCCGTCGGCAGCCATTGCCGCATCGAGGCGAGGACTGCGGACGAGGTGAACAGGCTGCTCGACGCCTTTTTCGAGATGAAGGAATTTCGCTTCCGCAAGATGGGCATCGCCAATGTTTTCGGTGAAGCGGAGGTGCGTGCTTTTTTTCGCTCGCTGTTTACCGACGCGCTCCAAGAGGAAGATCCGTCCTTCGTACTGCATGGGCTGGAAGTCGCCGGCAAGCTTCGTGCGGTCACCGGATCGAGCCGCTCGGGCAAGCGGCTGATCTGCGAATTCGGGGCGATCGCCGAGGACGAGCTCGCACACACCAGCCCCGGCGACTTCCTGTTCTTCGAGAACATCCAGGAAGCCTGCGAGGCGGGTTTTGAAATCTATGATTTCTCGGTCGGTGACGAACCCTACAAGCGATTGTGGTGCGATGTCGAAACGCAACATTTCGAGGCGCTGGTTCCGCTGACGCTGAAAGGTCGCGCGTTGGCGCTTGCGCTCAGGCACGGCGCAAGCCTGAAAGCATTCATCAAGCACAGCCCAATGGTCTGGAAGCTAACCAAGCTGCTGCGCCGCAAGGCCGTGGGCCAGACAGCACCGGCCGCAGGCGAAGACGACAGCTGATTTCGATTTGAGAAAAATGCCTCAGGCCGCCGAGCGCCGTCCCGGCATTGGCCCCGGCGCCACATGGCCGATTGGCGTGACCAGCGTTAGGTCGGGATAACCGCTCTCGATGAGCGCGACTGCGGCTTGCGTCACCTGGTCGTCCGGCTCCAGCATGGAGAGCAGCACCTCGGTGCCCTCGCCCACCAGGCGGCTGATGCCTTGCGCGTCGGCCGGCCCGCATTCGACCACAACCAGATCATAGGCCGTGGTTAGCGACTGCATGATGATCGGCAGCCGGTCGGCGGCGCGCATGGCACGGACCGGATCGGCTGTGCCGACGGGAATCACGTGGCAATCCGAATAGAGATCGGGGTGGATCACATCGCTGAACTGCGCTTGCGAGGCGAGCAGATCGGTGATGCCCGGAAACAGCCCGCTGTCCAGCATCGGCCGCGAGGCAGCACCCGAAGCGGTGAGATCAAGCAGCAGCACGCGTAGCCCGGCGTCGGAGACTGCGCGCGCCACCAGCACCGCCGAGGCAGCCGCCTCGTCGCCTTCCGGTGACACGAATATGGCCCGGGCTGCACCGGTGGCGATCAGTTTTTCCGCGGCCTTGTCGATGTCGATCTCGCCGAGGATAGAACGTGCCGGTTCAATGTCTCCAGCAGCCATTTCAGAGTACTCCGGTTCGATTTTCTCGGCAGCCGCTTCCGCCACCGCGACGGGTTCCGGCTCCACTTTGGTTTCAATGATACTGTCGTCGTCGGTCTCATCCATCTCGGCGACTGCCGGTTCGGACCGGGCAACCGGCGGGTCGGGCTCGGCCAATGCGCGTTCGGCCTGGACAGCCGGCATCGCAACCTGCTCGATGTGTTCGAAATGGGCACCGGCGGCCGGACGCATGGCGCGGCCGGAAAACAGTTCCTGCAGCAACGTGACGATCGCCATGATGAGCAACGAGCCGACAAAGGCCGCGCCGACAATCGGACCAATCTTGGGGAAATAGGGTTCGGTCGGCGCCCGGGCCTCCGAAAATAGGCGAGCGTCGACAGGCAGGTAGTTGCGATCCTTGCGTGCGGCCGCCTGGAGATAGCTGGACGAGTAGAGATCGAGTTGCTGGCGCTTGGTCGCGGCATCGCGCTGCAGCGCATCGAGTTCCACCTGCTCTTCGCCGGCGCGGGCGGACGCCGCCTTCAGCGTGTTGACGTCGGCCACGAGTTGAACCTCCCGCGCCTTCGCCGTCTCGGCCTGCGCCATCAGACCCTTCATGATTTTTTCCGCTTCGTTGCGGATCTGGCGGTCGAGATCGGCGAGTTGCGACCTCAGCGCCCGGATGCGCGGATGGTTGTCGAGCAAGGTGGTGGAAAGGTCGGCGATGTTGTTCTTGAGTTCGACTTGCCGCTCGCGCAGGCGCTGGATCAGTTCGGACGACAACACCTCCGGAACGGCATCCAGTGAGCCGCCACTGCGCAACGCCCTGCGCACGCTGTCGGCGGTTGCTTCCGCTGAAGCGCGGTTGGCGCGCACCCGTGACAGTTCGCTCGACAATTCGGACAGCTGCTGGGTGGCAAGCACCGAATTGTTGCCGCCCATCAAAAGATCGGACTGGGCACGGAATGCGGCAACCTTGGCTTCCGCCTCCTTCACCCGATTCTGCAGATCCGCGATTTCCGGCGCCAGAAAGTCGGTGGCGGCGGAATTCGATTCGAGCTTGGCGTTGCCCTTGGAGGCGATATAGGCGTTTGCAATCGCGTTCGGGATCGCGGCGGCAAGCTGTGGATCCTCTGACGAGAACTCGATTGCGATCGCACGGGTTTTTTCGACGCCATAGACGTTGAGCTTCTCATGCATTGCGTCCAGCACGCGCTCTTCCAGAGGGATCTCGAAGGGATCGCTTTTCAAGCCAACGAGGACAAGGGTGCGGCTCAGCGCCGACATCTTCAGCGCCTCGTCGAATTCGGGCAACTTCGCCAGGTTGAGCTTCGCCGCCACCTGTTTGAGGATGTCGGGGGACGAGATGATCTGGACCTCGGTGGCCACAGCCTCTTCGTCGGGAATCGACCGCTCGTTGCCGTTGGCCCCGGCTGGCCGCGTGAACTCCGATTCTCGAGGCCCGATCTCCAGCTTGGCTGCCGCCTTGTATTCGGGCGTTGCAAGCCAGGCGAGCGCAAAGGCCAGGCCGGTTACAGCCAGCGCGACGACAAGGATGCGCAACCAGTTTCGCGCCAGGCTGGCGAAAAGCTGCCTGAGATCGATGTCGACATCTGCGGCTGCGGATTGAACGGACATGCATCCCTGCTCCGGTACTGAGTCAGCATGCACCGTAAACAACTATGGTAACTCAGCCGTTAATATCGCGGTAAGAACCTGTTAGGCTCTACTAACAAGCCGCAAACAAGAGGCTGAAAACGATCTGCATTTGTCGATCCGGCCCGTATCGGCGGTGCGCCTTTACCGGCCATTAACCCTAACAGGATGATAACCGAGCTCGATCGTTAAGGTTTGCCGCAGAGTCGCCGGCTATTCAAAGGTACGTGTCCGCTCATGAAAAGCACTACTCCCCTTTTCCGCGCGCTGCTTGCCGTATCGATGCTTTCGGGCTGCTCCAGCTACCGGCCGACGCCGGCCGCATTCCATGAAGTTCTCGACCAGCCCTATCGCCTCGGCGCCGGCGACCGCGTCCGCGTCACAGTGTTCGAGCAGGAAGGATTAACCAACACCTACAGTGTCGACCAATCCGGCTATCTCTCGCTGCCGCTCGTCGGCAACGTGCCGGCGCGCGGCCACACCGCCCAGCAGCTCGAGGGCGAGATCGCCGAGAAACTGCGCCAGGGCTATTTGCGGGATCCTGACGTTTCTGTCGAAATCGATCGCTACCGACCGATCTTCGTCATGGGTGAAGTGGGTGCGGCGGGCCAGTATTCCTATGTTCCGGGCCTGACCGTGCAGAAGGCCGTCGCCATCGCCGGCGGGTTCACGCCACGCGCCAACCAGGAGAGCGTCGACATTACCCGCGACATCAACGGCAAGGTGATAAGCGGACGCGTGGTGACCTCCGACCCGCTACTGCCCGGCGATACAGTCTATGTTCGCGAACGCCTGTTTTGATGTGCTGACCAAGTGGCGGACACACTCAGGATCGTCCACTGCTTTCGCTCACCGGTCGGAGGCATCTTCCGGCATGTGCGCGACCTGACTGAGGCTCAGGTCGCCGCCGGCCATGCCGTCGGCATCGTCTGCGATTCGACGACGGGCGGCGATTTCGAGGAAAGGCTGTTCGAACAGATGAAGGGCAGTCTGGCGCTCGGCATTCACCGCACGCCGATGCAGCGGCATGTCGGGCCAGGCGATCTCGCCTCGGCCCGGCGCACCTATAGGATCATAAAAGAATTGCGGCCGGACGTGCTGCACGGGCATGGCGCCAAAGGTGGCGCCTATGCCCGTCTGTTCGGCTCATTGTTGCGGGTATCCAGGTCTCGCGTAGCCCGCCTTTATTCGCCGCATGGCGGCTCGCTTCACTATGACGAGACCACCGCCATGGGGAAGCTGTTCTTCGCGCTCGAGCGCTTCATGGCTCGCTTCACCGATTGCCTGCTGTTTGTTTCCGATTATGAGCGACGGACTTATCGCAGGAAGGTCGGCGAGCCGCCTATTCCGAACGCTCTCGTCCACAACGGCCTGCGCGCCGCAGAGTTCGAGCCGGTGCGGACCGAGCACAATGCGGTTGACCTCCTCTACATCGGCATGATGCGAGACCTCAAAGGCCCCGACATCTTCATCGATGCGCTGGGGCTTGCCGCAACACGGCTCGGCCACCCATTGAAGGCGCTGATGGTCGGCGACGGCGACGACCTGCCGCGCTATCGCGCCCAGGTGAGTCAGCGCGGCCTGGACGTCGGCTTCCTGGCGCCGATGCCGGCCAGGCTGGCCTTCACGCTGGCCAAGCTGGTCGTCGTTCCATCGCGCGCGGAAGCCATGCCCTATATCGTTCTGGAAGCGCTCGCCGCCGGCAAGCCGATCATCGCGACGTCGGTCGGCGGCATACCGGAAATCTTCGACACCAGCTCGCCTGCCCTGATCCGGCCCGACCCGCGCGAACTTGGCGACAAGATAAGCGCCGCATTGGCCGATCTCGACGCCTACAAGGGCCTGATGCCCGGCATCGCCGACCTCAAGGCACGATTCGGCGCCGATGTAATGGCCGCTGAAATCGAAAAGGCTTATTTCGCCGCGCAAAAAAAATAGGGCAACGGGTTCCACCGCGCTGCACCTGGTGAAAGCGTCTCCAAAGCCATCTGTTGTTTCAAGGGTTTCTTAGCTCTCTTTTGCTATTCACCTGAGGGAAACCTGCGGACACCCCATGAACGAAATCGACCCCGCGCGCCGTTTTTCGCTAGACGCGGTGCGCAAATTCAACGCCCCTGCCGAGAACAACACGGCCGGCGGCATGAACGACGTCGCCCGCCAGGTCGCCTCGCAATACCGGCGCGATACGATGTCGCCGATCATGGTGAGCGGCGTGCTGCGCATGGCGGAATTCGCGCTGCTGTTGGTGTCAGGTCTTGCCGTCTATTTCTACTACGTCGGCTTTTTCAACTATCTTGCCTGGCAATACTCCCTGACGATCGCCGCCACCTCGTTCCTCGCGGTCGTTCTGCTCGACGTCACCGACTGCTACCAGATCGTCGCGCTAATGCGGCCGATCGCCAATTTTGGCCGACTCCTGCTGGTCTGGGCCGGAACGTTCGCCTTGATGGCGCTCACCGCCTTCACCATGAAAATGTCGGAAGACTATTCGCGCCTGCTCTTCGGCACGTGGTTTGTTGTTGGCTTCGGGCTGATCCTGGGTCTCCGCCTGGTGATGTCGAAGCTGATCCGGCGCTGGGCGCGCGATGGGCGGATGGAGCGCCGCGCCGTCATCGTCGGTGGCGGCAAGGCGGCGGAGGTACTGATTCGCTCGGTCGAAAGGCAGCCCTACAACGACATCCGCATCTGCGGCATCTTCGACGACCGCGGCGATAAGCGGTCGCCGCCGGTTGTCGCCGGTTATCCCAAGCTCGGCACAATTTCCGAACTCATCGAATTTGCCCGCATCGCGCGCATCGACATGCTGATCGTATCACTGCCGCTGACCGCCGAATCGCGCGTGCTGCAGTTATTGAAGAAGCTATGGGTGCTACCGGTCGACATCCGGTTGTCGGCGCATTCGAACGCGCTGCAGTTCAGGCCGCGCGCCTATTCCTACATCGGCTCGGTGCCGATGCTCGATATCTTCGACAAGCCGATCAACGACTGGGATTCGGTCGCCAAGCGCGCCTTCGACATCGTCTTTTCGATCATCGGCATCATCGTGTTCTCGCCGGTGATGCTGGCGACCGCAATCGCGATCAAACTCGACAGCAAGGGGCCGGTGCTTTTCCACCAGAAGCGGCACGGCTTCAACAACGAGATCATCGAGGTCTATAAGTTCCGGTCGATGTACACCGACAAGGCGGACCCGACGGCGAAGCAGACCGTGACAAAGAACGATCCACGCGTCACCCGCGTCGGCCGCTTCATCCGCAAGACCTCGATCGACGAATTGCCGCAGTTCTTCAATTCGCTGTTCGGTTCGCTGTCGCTGGTCGGGCCGCGCCCGCACGCCATTGCCGCGCAGTCGCACAACCTCCTCTACAATGAGGTGGTCGACGGCTATTTCGCCCGTCACAAGGTCAAGCCCGGTGTAACCGGCTGGGCGCAGATCAATGGCTGGCGCGGCGAGATGGACACCAACGAGAAGATTCGCATGCGGACGGAATACGACCTCTATTACATCGAGAACTGGTCGCTCCTGTTCGACCTCAAAATCCTGTTCCTGACGCCGATCCGCCTGCTCAACACGGAAAACGCATATTGAGCGCGACCACCTATGAATTGCCGGCGGCGGCGGTCAACGCCAAGCTGATCGCACTGATTGCGTCAGGGGCGGTTTTCCTCGGCGTCTTCCTGTCCGGCTTCGTCATTGCCGAGCCGGCGCCGTACGACGTCTATATGATCGGGCTGATCATGGTGTGGCCCTTGTTCGGAATGCGCATACAGCGCGCGGGGGTGCCGCTTCTGGTGCTGCTGTTGATTATGAACATCGGCGGAATGATCTCGATGACGCAGATGTCGGACCTCGCCGGCACGCCGCTCTATCTCGCCGTCTCGCTGTTCCTGGCCTTAACCGCGGTTTTCTTCGCTTCGGTAACGGCGGTCCGGCCCAGTCTCTATCGGGTGATCTTCGTCGCCTATGTGGTGTCGGCGGTGCTGACTTCGCTGGTCGGCATAGCCGGCTATTTCCATGCCTTTCCGGGAGCCGAGATCTTCACCAAATACGACCGCGCCGCCGGCGCCTTCCAGGACCCGAACGTGTTCGGGCCGTTCCTGGTGCTGCCGGGCATCTACCTGCTCTATCTGCTGCTGACCGGCTCCGTCGCGCGCATGCCTCTATTGGCGGTGCCGCTGCTGATCATCACGGCTGGCATCTTCTTTTCCTTTTCGCGCGGCGCCTGGGGCATGTTCGCCGTTTCGGCGATCCTGCTAACCGGTGCCTTGTTCCTGCAGAGCGCCAGCGGCAAGTTCCGGCTGCGCGTGGTCGTCATGACCATCGCCGCCGTCGGACTGCTGGTCATCGCAATGATCGTCATCCTGCAACTGCCGGGCGTCGCCGAGATGTTCTCGAACCGCGCACAGCTTGAACAAAGCTACGACACCGCCCGCCTCGGCCGCTTCGCCCGCTACACGATCGGCTTTCAGATGGCACTGGAGCATCCGTTCGGCATCGGCCCGCTCGTCTTCGGCAAGATGTTCGGCGAGGACACGCACGACATCTGGCTGAAGATGCTGATGGATTACGGCTGGCTCGGCTTCATGTCGTTCCTGACGCTGACGTGCTGGACGATCGCCGCCGGCTTCCGCATTCTGCTGCGCGACCGGCCGTGGCAGCCTTATCTTCTATGCGCCTACGTCGCCTTCGTCGGCAATATCGGGCTCGGCACCTTCATCGACATCGACCACTGGCGCCATGTCTACCTGCTGCTTGGCTTGATCTGGGGTGCCATCGCGCTCGAATACCGCCACCAGTGGCAACTGCGGGCGGCGCAGCGACCGGCAATGCCCGTTGCTGTTGCTTCAGGCAGGACAGCAACCGAATTCGGTTGACCGGAGCCGGTCTATCACGATACATCGCGACCGGTCCGGAGTGTAGCGCAGCCCGGTAGCGCACTTGACTGGGGGTCAAGGGGTCGTCGGTTCGAATCCGGCCACTCCGACCATTAAAATCCAAAGGCTTAGCCAGTTTTCCCCCAAACTGGCTGTACAGACAATAGCCGCACTGCAGCCAGCGCAACGTACGCAGGCGCGTGATCTCATCGAAGAATCGATCACGATCACTCGTGCGCGAGGCACGGAGGCTGGCGGCTAGCCAGAAGCCCACCGAGAAACCGCGCGACAGTGGCTAGGCGACGTTTGCTGCGTACGCCAACCTTTATCGTGAGCCCGTATTCCAGCTTCAATAAGAAAAGGTCCCGCCGCACATGCCAGAACGGCGGGACTCGATCAGGCGCCTTGCATCAGGCAGGGGTGACTCGGGGGTTTGGGCATGCCCGGTGCGCGCGGATCGTAGTGAACCCTAGGCCCATCAGCTGCAATGCGTCCACCAACCGTCGGTTGGAAAGAACTAATTCAATCCCGATGGCTGGCCTGGCCTGGCCTGAACAGGCGCGCTCAAGGCTCAGTCTCTCCCCGGGGAAGAGCTTTTTGATCAGGACAATCAGGATAGGGCAATTCTTCACACGGAGAGGGCCTGTGGCCAACTCTGCCATAATGTTCCGCGAGTTTTGCGAAACCGTAGGCGAAGGCGAAGAGAAGCGCGAGGATAACCGCTATTCGGACGGCCATGCCGTATTGTAGCAGGATCCTGGCATTGGAGCGCGCGGCGTTTTGGTACGTTTGAATGTTGAGTTCGAAAAAGGTTGGCTTTATTTGAATTGCCGTCGTCCGCAGTTGTAAGGGCGAGCGGACGCTACGAAGATGCCACGCGCTTTCGCCCTTAGGGGAGAGATGCAATGTCGCTTCAAGGGGTTGCCTGTCCTGCCGAGCTGACCATGTTGACCAAGGCACTTGATGCCCGATGCCGTGAACTAGGCCTCGCTGACGGCGATCCAGGCAGAGAAGTGCTCGGCCGCAGGGTGATGGATTTGTTCGAAAGTGGTCAGCTCAGCGCCGAAGACCTGAGACTGGCTCTGAGCGGCGAGATCTTTAACGCCAAAAATCCTCCGGCCGGAGCCAGTGGGCTTTGATACGGCAAGAGGCTATCCGCGCAGCCATTTGAATTACTGGGCCAGCGTGTGAACAAATGTGATTTGGCCGCTGGTGCCAGACGGGCTAACTTTGCCCATCGAACGAACGAGGAGAATGATCATGAAGACATTCCTCGCAATAGCCGCGGCACTGACCATGTCCATATCAGTTGCCTCTGCGGATTGCCCCGCGCATTCAAAGGTCCAGGCATCGGTCGACACGCAGACGACAGCGAGCGTCGAGAAGGCCGATATGTCGACTGCCACGGACGCTCAGACGATCAAGAAAGAAGAGCCACAGAAGACCGAGTAGCGGTAACACTCAGCGGATCCCACGACCCGGATAAATGGCTACTGGCACACATCCACCCACTCGGCGTCGACGAGTTCGGCCAGGCGTTGCGGGCTGAGCCGTACGGCGGCATTCGTCGCACCTGCTGCCGGGACGACCTCGTCAAAGGCGCGCAACGAGATGTCGCAGTAAACCGGGAGCGGCGCCGGTAGGCCGAACGGGCACACCCCGCCGACGGGATGACCGGTTGCGGCGAGCACCTGTTCGGCATCCAGCATTCGCGCCTTGCCGCCGAACCGGTCCTTGAATTTGCGATTGTCCAGCCTGGAGATCCCGCTGGCCACGATCAGCATCGTCTGGTCGCCGACGCGCAAGCAGATCGTCTTGGCGATCTGCGCCGGCGCTACGCCATGCGCTTCGGCGGCCAGAGGCACTGTCGCCGAGCTGGCTTCCGTGACGATAACGTCGATGTCGGGCGCGTGTGCGGCGAAAAAGGCGCGAACGGATTCGAGGCTCATCTCCGACAATTTCCGTCTGGCGTCGCCGTAGCGGCCGGCAAGTCCACTAAGTGGCCGAAAAAACGAAGCCCGCCAGGGCGACCCATGGCGAGCTCGTGGAATAAAAGCATGACACGTCGCTACGACACGGATCGCCTTTTGGCAGGCAACACGGCTTCGTCAAACAGAGCGCTTTCCGGAAGTTGAAGCGCGGAGGCAATACGCCGACGTTTCGAGGGATCGGCATCCTTGCCGCTTTCGATGTCGGCAATCTCATAGGCTGCCAGCCCGCACGCCAGGGACAGCTCTTCGATGCTGTATCCACGGGCTTCCCGGGCGGTTCGGACGGCACTGCGTTCAGGCGTAACCGCGCTCGCCGCCAGTTCGGAGTAAGGTTCGCGTTTTGCTATTTGGGGCATTGGCAACTCCGTGGGATGAAAGAGTTAGATCAAATCATGTTGTTGCCTGAGACGATCGGGAGAATGCCCGCTCGTCGGTGATTTGCCAAGCATCAAAGATAGCGTCACGGCATTGTGAACCGACGCCGAAATCAATGGCGGATGCCGGTGCGCCGACATCTGGCCGGATCATCGGCAGACACGGTTCGGAAACAAAATTCTACAGGCCGGAAAAACTGCAGAAAAACTCCAAGGCGATAGTCCCAACCGCACCGATCGGGTCACCGACCTGAATCGGTGACGCTTAAATTCCGCCTGCGCAAAAAGGAAACGATGTCATGAACAAGCCTCTTCTCTCCGCCCTTGGACTTGCAATCGCACTTGCCCTCTCGATGCCGATCATCGGCGCAAGCAGCGCGAATGCAACGACGATGCACGCCACCGTCAAGAAGCATCACCGCCATCACTACCATCACCGCGTCCACCACCACTACCGCCACCATCACAAGAAGGTTGTGGCGAAGAAGTACTGAAAACATCCTCGGACGAACAACCGGCAAACAAGGCATTCTGGCCCTTGATCAAGGGCGGCACGCTTACCGGGTTTGCCGTGTCGGCGAACAATGGCGGCGGTCCGCTGACCGCCGCCATTTGCTTATCTCAACGTGCCGATCTTGAACGCGCCCGCGGTGCTTGTTGCTGCCGGCCGCCGAGGAACAGACTGGCGACGAGCCCGACCACAACCAGTCCGACAGCGGCCGCCGTCGCCGGGTGATCTCGGGCGGTCTTCTCGATCGCCCGGCCTTGCCTTCTGATTGCCGGCAAGGCGTCGCCGAGGCGCTCAGTGATATCCGAATAATAATCCGATGCGGTATCGCGCCCGTCTTCGTAAAAGGCGCCGCCCCGCTTTAACACGGCTTTCTTCAAGGTGGCCAGTTCCCTGGTCAGGGCCGCGACCTGCTTGTTCAGATCGGTGTCGGAGATGCTCGAAAGCGATGGCATGACGTGCTTCCTTCATATGTAGAAGGAAGCCTAACGCATGACCCTGAAGACCGTTCCGGTCAGCCCGGCGGGCTCTAGCGAACCTGATCGAGCAGGCGCTTGCATTCCAGGAGGTCGAACAGCGCCTCCTGCAGCAATGCGCGATTGTCACGGGAAAGCTTTGACGTGTCCGGCGGAACCGGACCTTCCTCGTCGGTCTTGCCGATGCCGAAAAAACGACGGCTGGGTTTCACCCTCGGTTGGCCGACCAGCATTTCGTCGTCCGGGCCGCGCGGCTGCGCCGCTTGCGTCAGCGGTACCGTGTCAGCCTGTCGGCGCTGCGAGATCGCCTCGACCGCCGCCATGTCGCCATTGCCGACGGCGATCAGAAACTGGTTGCCGTTCTCGCGCAACAGCTTCTGCACCCCCTTGATCGTATAGCCCTGATCGTAGAGCATATGGCGAATACCCTTGATCAGTTCGACATCCTGCGGGCGGTAGTAGCGGCGGCCGCCGCCGCGCTTCATCGGCTTGATCTGGTTGAAACGCGTCTCCCAGAAGCGCAGCACGTGCTGCGGCAAATCCAGATCCTCCGCGACCTCGCTGATGGTGCGGAAAGCATCAGGGCTCTTGTCCATGGGCGAATCCTCACGCTAGAGCATGATCGCGAAGGCGGGAACCGGGTTCGGGCGACGTCACGTTTGACAAAGAGAGCAGCTTTCCGTCCCGCCGGAACGGATCACACCCAAATACCGATCCGGCCTACCGAATCGCATCTTATTTCAGCGGTTTATGAAACAATATTCAAGCCCGGCGCAAAAGCAGGGCTCGTTTTTCAACCGAAGCCTGGAGCATGATTCTCGGCAAAGTGGATCGGGCGTCTACTTGCTGCCCTTGGCTTTGCTGTTTTGATGGGAGCGCAGGATCCGGTTCTTCAGCACGTTCGACGACTTGAAGGTCATCACCCGGCGCGGCAGGATCGGCACTTCCTCACCGGTCTTGGGATTGCGCCCGATGCGCTCGTTTTTGGAGCGGACGTGGAAGGTCGCGAAGGACGACAGCTTCACCGTCTCGCCGCGAACGATCGCCTCGCAGATCTCATTCAGCACCGCCTCGACAAGCTCGGCCGATTCAGTGCGCGACAGCCCAACCTTGCGGTAAACGGCTTCGGCGAGGTCGGCGCGCGTAAGTGTCTTTCCCCCCATACGAACCGTCCCATCAGCTCAAAAACATAAATCGATACAAGCAACGGCAGAACCTAAGTAATTGATCCGTCAAGGTCAAGGACCCGAACCCGATAGTTCGGCACTTACCAGCGGAGCAGGACGGCGCCCCAGGTGAAGCCGCCGCCCATCGCCTCAAGCAGCACCAGGTCACCCTTTTTGATGCGACCGTCGGCGACGGCCGCGGACAGTGCCAGCGGCACGGAAGCAGCGGAGGTATTACCGTGCAGATCGACGGTCACCACCACCTTCCGCTCCTCTATCCCGAGCTTTTTGGCCGAAGCGTCAATAATTCGTTTATTGGCTTGATGCGGCACGAACCAGTCGAGATCGGCGGCGCTGATGCCGGCCTGTGCGAACGTCGCCTCGATGACGTCGGTGATCATGCCGACCGCATGCTTGAACACTTCGCGGCCTTCCATCCTGAGGTGCCCGACGGTTCCGGTGGTCGACGGCCCACCGTCGACGAAAAGCTTGTCCTTGTGGATGCCGTCGGAGCGCAGGCTGGCCGCCAGAACGCCACGGTCGGCGATGCCGCCTGCTCCCGTGCCTGCTTCCAGCACCATCGCGCCGGCGCCGTCGCCGAACAAAACGCAGGTTGAGCGGTCGTTCCAGTCGAGAATGCGCGAAAACGTTTCCGAGCCGATCACCAGTACCCGTCTGGCCAAGCCGCCGCGGATATAGAGGTCGGAGGTCGTCACTGCATAGACGAAGCCGGAGCAAACCGCCTGCAGGTCGAAGGCAAAACCGTGGTGCATGCCGAGCCGGTTCTGGATCTCGACCGCGGTCGCGGGAAAGGTGTTGTTGGGCGTCGAGGTCGCCAGCACGATCAGGTCGATGTCGTCCGCCATCAGGCCGGCGCTGTCGAGGGCTGCGCGCGCCGCCGCCTCGCCCAGCGAGGCCGTCGTCTCGTCGTCGGCCGCGATGTGGCGCTGGCGAATACCGGTGCGCTGGACGATCCACTCGTCCGACGTCTCGACCATGCCTTCGAAATCGGCATTCTTCATAATGCGGCGGGGCAGCGCGGCGCCCGTGCCGCGCACGACTGATCTGATCAATGCTCTTTCCTATTCCTTTGCGTCGATGACGACGTCGGATTTCCGGATTGTCTGGGCATTCGGATTGCGGGCATGGAACAGGTCGAGATCGGCTTCGATGCGGTCAAGCAGATTGTTGCGTACCATGTCGTAGCCAAGCTCGATCGCCGCCGCAAAGCCATCCGAATCAGCCCCGCCATGGCTTTTCACCACGATGCCGTTCAACCCGAGGAAGACGCCGCCATTGGAGCGGCCGACATCCATCTTCTCGCGCAGGCGATTGAAGGCGGTCTTCGCGAAGATATAGCCGATCCTGGCCATCAGCGTCCGGTTCATCGCCGCGCGCAGATAGCCGGCGATCTGCCTGACCGTGCCTTCCGCCGTCTTCAGCGCGATGTTGCCGGCAAATCCTTCGGTAACGACGACGTCGACACTGCCCTTGCCGATGTCGTCACCCTCGACAAAGCCATGGTAGTTCATCGAGGCCATGTTGGCCTCGCGAAGCATGCGGCCCGCCTCCTTGACCTCCTCCTGACCCTTGATCTCCTCGACGCCGACATTGAGCAGGC
Organism: Mesorhizobium sp. M0136; assembly: GCF_040322515.1. Lineage (NCBI taxonomy): Bacteria > Pseudomonadati > Pseudomonadota > Alphaproteobacteria > Hyphomicrobiales > Phyllobacteriaceae > Mesorhizobium > Mesorhizobium sp. M0136. Next base: position 57,985 of record NZ_JAMYTP010000024.1, on the reverse strand, counting down.
CGACGCTAGGCCGTTCGATGCCGAAAACCGAGCGCGCCATGCCGGTGCCCAGAATGGCAAAATCAACCAGTTGATGCGCATCCGCCCCGATGGTGGCGCCGACGTCCAGCACCACGCTTTCGCCGCGCAATGTCGGCCAGAGCGCTGCGATTGCCGGGCGATCGATGGTCGCCATGGTGCGAAGGCAGAACCTGGACATTGCCATCAGCGCCCCGGTATTGCCGGCTGAGATGCAGGCGTCGGCAGTGCCTGCCTTGACCGCCTCGACGGCCTTCCACATCGATGATTTCCATCGACCATGGCGCAGCGCCTGGCTCGGCTTGTCGTCCATCCGGACTGCGATCTCGCAGTGGATGAACTCGCTCACGTCCGCCAGCTTGGGGAATTTGGCGAGTTCGGGCCGTACCACTTCTTCGCGCCCATAAATGACGAAGCGTATGTCCGGACGGCGGGTGGCGACAGTCATGAGCGCCGGGATGACCACGCTTGGCCCGTGATCGCCGCCCATGGCATCGATGGAAATCCTGATCACGCGGTGTTCATCTCACGGTTGCTTGGCCAGCGGGCTTGCCAAGGTACGGGGCTCGCGAAGGTTCGGCGAAAATAACGGTTTTGGGCTGCCGCACAACCAACTTTTCTCAAATTGGATCAGCTATCAGGATTTTCCCAACAGTGATCTCAGCTTTTGCTGGAATTCATTCTCCACAGGCTCGGCATCGCCGGCAGCCTCCAGCGACACACCGGGCTTGCGCGGATAGGGATCGATCGCCAAGCCAAAGAACTGTTCGGCAAGCGCCCCGACGTCGATGGCGTCGCCGGAAAAGGTTTCCGGGCTGTCCGGCCCTTCGGCGTCGAGGAGGATCTCACCGCCGCCGTCGAAACCTTGCCGCCCGAGCTTGGATTGCTCCGGCAGGAACAGCGCTTCGACCGGCTCGTCGATATGCGCCTTGACCGGGTCGAGGGTGACGATGCAGGCCTGCGTTACATCGGCCTCGACATGGCCGCTGACTTTCACCCCGTTGCGCTTCCAGGGCTCGACCAGGAGTTCGGCGCGATAGTTTTCGACCGAAAGCAGCTCGTGCTCGGCGGCCAGCAGGGCGCGCTGCCCGGGGTCGGCATCGATCACCACCGGCAGCCCCTTTTGCGGCAGCCGAGCGACATTTGCCCGGAATGACACTGGGCTGTGGATATCAGGACGTTTCATCTTCGCCTCCACTTCGCCATCTTCATTCGGCCTGCCGCCGCTCAAGCGTTGGCCACGGGAAATGCCACCGTGCCGGAAACGATCGATTCGGTCGGCTGTTCCGTGAGTTGCCTGGATGCATCGGCGGCATAGAGTGCCAGTTGCGACGCTTGCGGCCAGGCGCCGGCATCGGGCCTGACATTGCGGGCAAGGGCGGCGGCAAGTGCATCATGGTCATTTCGTTGCAGTGCATCGTCATAGGCTGCGGTGCGGCCGTAGAACATCTTCGCCAGTTTCCGCATGCGCTTCGGGACGCCGACGTCGCCAATGCCCAATTCCCGCAATGAATGTTCGACATCCATGAAGAACTCGTCGATCAGCACCTGCGCAACCTCTGCCGCCGCACCACCCTCGCCGCGCAACCGGTGCTGGAACAGGAACATGTGCAACGACAGCATCTCGAAGCGGCCGAGCGGCGTGTCCGGCACGTTCCAGGCGGAATAAAACACCGTTTGCCGCGCCGCCGCCACGATTTGTGCGTAAAGCGCCTCGGTGATGGCGCGGTTGGCATGTCGTTCGCGGCCAAAGAGGCGCTGGAACATTTGAGGGTGGTCTCCCGGGACCGTTTGTTGAAGTGGCCTTGTTGCATCGGCAAGCAAGCTGGTTTACCGGTTTTGCGGCCCAGCGCAAGTTGCGGCCAGCTTATGGAGTTGTAGTTGCGCGCGCTGAAATTCAAGTCGACTTTCCTGCCCAGGCCAGCCGGTGCGGTTTCGCTACTGGTGATCGCTGCGGCGCTTTCCGCCTGCAATTCGTCCAAGATGATCGGCGATCTCAATCCGAGCGAGACGCTGACGCAAGGCTACGTCATCGACCAGCAGGCGATCGACCTGGTGCCGGTCGGCTCAAGCCGCGAACAGGTGCTGCTGGCGCTCGGCACTCCCTCGACGAAGGCGACCTTCGATAACGAGGCCTTTTATTACATTTCTCAGACGCGCAAGCGCTATGTCGCCTTCGATAAGCCGCGGCTGGTCGACCAGCATGTGCTGGCGGTCTATTTTGGCGATGACGGGCGCGTCACCCAGATCGCCAATTACGGCTTGAAAGACGGCAAAGTGTTCGACTTCATCTCGCGCACCACACCGACCGGCGGCAAGGACCAGAACTTCCTCAGCCAGATCATCAGTGGCGCCAGCAAGCTGGCGCCTGGTGTTCCCGGCGCCAGCGGCGGCAGCACGCTCGGCGGCACCTGATCCATTCCGGTGGAGGTCGGCTCCTTCTTTCCTTTTACTTCCCTCCCCAGAAGCGGCACATCTCAGGCAATGAAAAACCCGCGGGAGCGATCCCGCGGGTTTTTGTCTTAAGGTCGTAGCAACCGAGCTTAGCCGTGCGCGAGAACGGCCAGCAACAGCAGCGCGACGATGTTGGTGATCTTGATCGCCGGGTTGACCGCCGGGCCGGCAGTATCCTTGTAGGGGTCGCCGACCGTATCGCCGGTCACCGAAGCCTTGTGCGCTTCGGAGCCCTTCATATGCTTGACGCCGTCCTTGTCGACAAAACCATCTTCGAACGACTTCTTGGCGTTGTCCCAGGCACCGCCGCCGGAGGTCATCGAGATGGCGACGAAAAGGCCGTTGACGATGACGCCGAGCAGCGAGGCACCGAGGGCGGCAAAGGCGGATGCCTTCGAACCGGAGATCAGGAGGACGCCGAAATAGACGACCAGCGGCGCCAGCACCGGCAACAATGACGGAACGATCATCTCCCGGATCGCTGCCTTGGTCAGAAGGTCGACGGCGCGCGCATAGTTCGGCTTCGAGGTGCCGGCCATGATGCCCGGATCCTCGCGGAACTGCTTGCGCACCTCCTGGACGATAGCGCCCGCGGCGCGGCCGACGGCGGTCATGGCGATGCCGCCGAACAGATACGGGATCAGGCCGCCGAAGATCAGGCCGGCGACGACGTAAGGATTGGAGAGGTCGAAGGAGACGTCGCCCATGCCCTGGAAGTAGGGGTATTTGTCGCCACTGGCGGCAAAGAACTTCAGGTCGTTAGAGTAGGCCGCGAACAGCACCAGCGCGCCGAGGCCGGCCGAGCCGATAGCGTAGCCCTTGGTTACCGCCTTGGTGGTGTTGCCGACCGCGTCGAGCGCGTCGGTTGACTGGCGCACTTCCTTGGGCAGGCCGGCCATTTCGGCAATGCCCCCGGCATTGTCGGTAACCGGGCCGAAGGCATCGAGCGCGACGATCATGCCGGCGAGGCCGAGCATCGTCGTCACCGCGATCGCCGTGCCGTAGAGGCCGGCAAGCTGGTATGTCGAGATGATGCCGCCGACGATGACGATCGCCGGCAACGCCGTCGCTTCCAGCGAGACCGCGAGGCCCTGGATGACGTTGGTGCCGTGACCGGTGACCGAGGCCTGGGCGATGGAGTTCACCGGACGCTTGTTGGTGCCGGTATAATATTCGGTGATCACCACGATGAGGCCGGTCACCGCAAGGCCGACAAGACCGCAGATGAACAGGTTCGTGCCGGTAATAGCCATGCCGGCGACGGTGCCGATCTCCCCCCAGCCGATACATGCCGAAGTGGCTACGGCAAGGCCGACAATCGACAGCAGCCCGGTGACGATCAGGCCCTTGTAGAGCGCGCCCATGATCGAGCCGCTGGAACCAAGCTTGACGAAGAAGGTGCCGACGATTGAGGTGAGGATGCAGGCGCCGCAGATGGCCAGCGGATAGAGCATGGCCGCGCCGAGAACGGCGGTGCCACCGAAGAAGATGGCGGCCAGGACCATCGTGGCGACCACAGTCACTGCATAGGTCTCGAACAGGTCGGCCGCCATGCCGGCGCAATCGCCGACATTGTCGCCGACATTGTCGGCAATGGTGGCCGGATTGCGTGGATCGTCTTCGGGAATGCCGGCTTCAACCTTGCCGACGAGATCCCCGCCAACGTCGGCTCCCTTGGTGAAGATGCCGCCGCCGAGACGGGCGAAGATCGAGATCAGCGAGGCGCCGAAGCCGAGCGAAACAAGCGAGTCGATGACGACGCGATCGTTTGGCTGCAGACCCATGAACTGGGTCAGGATCAGGTAGTAGATGGAGACGCCGAGAAGGGCCAGGCCAGCAACCAGCATGCCAGTGATGGCGCCCGACTTGAAGGCGATCTCGAGGCCGGCAGCGAGGCTGTTGGAAGCCGCCTGCGCGGTGCGCACATTGGCCCGTACCGAGACGTGCATGCCGATGAAGCCAGCGGCACCCGACAGAACGGCGCCGATCAGGAAGCCGATGGCGGCGGTAATCGAAAGCAGCCACCAGGCGAGAAGCAGGACCACGACACCGACGATGGCGATGGTGGTGTACTGGCGCGCCAGATAAGCCTGCGCGCCTTCGCGGATGGCCGCGGAAATTTCCTGCATGCGTGCATTGCCCTGATCGGCCGCGAGAACCGAACGTGTCGCCCAGATGGCGTAAAGGACTGAAAGCAGACCGCAGGCGATGACAGCTGAAATTATGGTCATTGCCGAATTTTCCTCGATTGGTGGCCCAAAAGAACCCCTCCCCGGGCCGTTGAGACAGGGGACGAAAATTTCCGCAACCGGAATCCGTCCCTTCGCAGCGGCTTATGCGAAACAGGGCTCGGAACGTCAAGATATTGTTCGGTTCTTGTCCGGCTTTCGCCCAAAAGATCTCGGGTTTCGCCCAAAAGGCTGGACGGCAGTGCGCCTGTCGACACCGCCATCCGGTAAGGTCGATTGAAATCGACGAAGGGCCGTCAAGCTTTGCGCGGGTCGCCGTCCGGCTGGACGACGAAGACCAGCACCACCAGCATGGTCATGTAGAATTTGAACGCCGCCTCCTGACCATTCTATGTCGAAGACTGCCACATGGCAAACCACTCGCCGCCAACGACCATGAAACCGAAATACCAAACGAGGAAGCCCATTGTGGCGGCAATGATGGCGAACTTCTTGGCATCGTTGAAAGCCTGTCCGCTGGCGTTGCGCGCCTGCCAGAGTTGCCAGGCGGCGATCAGGAAGAGCAGGCAGGTCAGCGCCTCGCCAAGGATGATCAGCCAGTAGCCTGCCGTCCACAAGGCCGGGTTGGTGATCGAGCGGTACATCAGTGCATTGCCTGGAAAGGTCGTGTCCATGCTCAGCACATGCTGGACAAAGGCGAAGTTTGAGCCGTAATCGGTGATGTTGCCAAAGGCGACGAGGAAGGCGAAAGCCGCCAGACACAAACACATGACGATCTTGGAGAAACGCGCGGTCATGGCAAGAACTCCTGCTGCAAGATCGGGGCATCGCACTCATCAATCGCCGAGTCCCGAAGATCGCGCAACGGGTGGCCCAGTGATCATCGTGCTCACAGCCATTGCGAGACATTATGCCGGCAAGCAAGACATTGCCGGGACTGTCGAAGCCCTCGATCTCGATAGCGATTGCGCTGTCGGCGACTTGGTCTCTGTGGTTGGAGCCGGGACACAGCACGATTTCGCCGTCATCCGCCGCCGCTGGATCGCCAGCGGGACGGGTATGGCGCTCGAACTGACGCTTGATCATCCGGCGCGTTCGATCGGCCGCTGAAAGGAACGAAGCTCGCTCGGAGAGGCTTACTCCGCCTCGCGTCCCATGCGCCGCGCTGTGTAGCGCTCGATCGCCGACAGCCCGTCATAGATCAGTACGGCAAGGGCGGCGACGATCAGGCCGCCCTGCAGGATGAAGGCGAGGTTGTTCGACAGCAGGCCGGCGATGATCACCTCGCCCAATGTCCTCGCCGCGACTGTCGAGCCGATGGTCGCGGTGGCAAGGCTGATCACCACCGACAGCCGGATACCGCCGAGAATGATCGGCGCGCTGAGCGGCAGCTCGACCTTGATCAGCTTTTGCCAGCCAGTCATGCCGGCGCCACGCGCCGCCTCGACGACGTTGGCTGGCAGCGTCGTCAGGCCGGTCAGCGCGTTCTCGAAGATCGGCAGCAGGCCATAGAGAAACAGCGCAATCAGCGTCGGCTTTTCGCCGAAGCCGACCGCCGGCACGGCAAGCGCCAGTACCGCTACCGGTGGAAAGGTCTGGCCTATGTTGACCAGGCTGCGCGACAGCGGCAGGAATTCGGCGCCGGCCGGCCTGGTGACCAGAATGGCGAGCGCGACCGCAACGATCGTCGCGGCAACCGTCGCGATCAGCACGGTCCGCAGATGCAGCAGCGTCAGCGTCAACAGGCTGCCCTGATTGTAGATTACCGGCGCATTGTTCTCTGTCAGCGGCTTCAGCAGCGGTTCGAACCAGCCGGGATTGGTGACGAAGGCGATAAGCAGCACCACCAGGGCAAGCCTGAGCAGTGATGGAAGCCAAGCCTTTAAGCCAGCCTCTTTCATGCCGGTCTCGCGCGCTTAACTAGCCCGTCCACCGTGACGCGGCCAAGCGGCTTGCCGTCGGTATCTGTCACCGGCAGCGCAGGGCGGCCCGACCACAGGAGTTCGGCGAGCGCGTCGCGCTGGCTGGCGTCACCGGGGATCGCCTCGCCTTCGGCGGTGCCGTTTTCCACCGCGTCGCGGACCCGGCCAAGCGACAACAGCCGGAACGGTTTTTCGCTGGCACCTACCAGGGTTTCGACAAACGCGCTGGCCGGTTTCGCCAGTATTTCGGCCGGCTCGGCATATTGCACCACTTTGCCGCCGTCCATCACGGCGATCTTGTCGCCCATGTGAACGGCCTCTTCCATGTCATGGGTGACTAGGATGATGGTGGTGCCGAAGCGCTTCTGGATTGCCAGCAGATCCTCCTGCGCCTTGTTGCGGATAATCGGATCGAGCGCCCCGAACGGCTCATCCATCAACAGCACGTTGGGTTCCGCGGCAAGCGCCCGAGCGACGCCGACGCGCTGCTGCTGGCCGCCGGAAAGCTCGTGCGGATAGCGTGGCCCGTAGTCTTGCGGGTCGAGCTGGTATAGCGTCATCAGCTCGTCGACGCGGGCCTTGATGCGGTTGGCGTCCCAGCCGAGCAATACCGGCACAGTGGCGATGTTCTGCGCCACCGTGCGATGCGGAAACAGGCCGTGGCCCTGGATGGCATAGCCTATGCTGCGGCGCAGCTCATAATCCGGCACCGAGCGGTTGTCGACGCCGTCGAGCTTGATCACGCCCGATGTCGGCTCGACCAGCCGGTTGATCATGCGAAGCAGCGTCGTCTTGCCGGAGCCGGAGGTGCCGACGATGACGGCGATGCTGCGCGGCTCGATTACCATCGACACGTCGTTGACGACTGTCGTCTCGCCGTAGCGCTTGGTGATGCCTTCGATCTCGATCATGCCGTTTCAACCCTGCGCTTGCTGGCGCTCATTTCGATCACTGCATCGAGGATGATGGCGGCGGCGAAGGCCAGCGCCACCGTCGGCACGGCGCCGAGCAGCACCAGGTCCATCGCCGTCTGACCGACGCCCTGGAACACGAACACGCCAAAGCCGCCGCCGCCGATCAACGCGGCAATCGTGGCGAGGCCGATATTCTGCACCAGCACGATGCGGATGCCGGTGAGGATCACCGGGAAGGCGAGCGGAAACTCGACGCCGAACAGCCGCTGGCGGTCGGTCATGCCCATGCCGCGCGCTGCGTCGTTGGCGGCACGCGGCACACCGGCAAGGCCGACCACGGTATTGGCCACCACCGGCAGCAGCGAATAGAGGAACAGGGCGACGAAAGCCGGCGCTGTGCCGATGCCGCGAATGCCGAGCGCGGCAGCACCCGGCACATGCGAAGCGACCCAGCCGAGCGGTGCGATCAAGAGGCCGAACAGCGCGATCGAAGGAATGGTCTGGATGATGTTCAGCACGTTGAGCACGCCGGCCCGCAATTTCTCGACGCGGTGGCAGAGGATGCCGAGCGGCAGGCCGATAATCACCGCAGCCGCCAGCGAACCCAGCGCCAACGTCACGTGCTTGGAGCCTTCCGCCCAAAAACTATCGGAGCGATTGAAATATTCCTTGAGGATCGACAGGCTGTTCCAGCTTCCCGAGACGAGCAGCAGGCCGATCGCCGCTGCGGCGACAACAAGCACGCCGACCCGTGCCTGCGGCGACAGGTTCAGCCTTGTGAGCACGTCGGCGAGCAGAAGCGTGAAGGCGAAGATAAGCAGCCAGAAGCCCGAAGCCGGCGAGATACGGGCGAAGGTGTTGCCGGCGGGCGTCAGGAAGCTGCCGGCAACGCCGATCAGCAGCGCCAGCGCCGCAAGTGCCACCGCACTGGCGGCGAGGCGCAGAGCAAGCGGCGTTTTCAGCAGCGCAATGAGCGCCGCTGCGACAACAATCGCCATCAATAGCGGACCGACCGCCGCGGGCAAAGATTCGAGGATCGAGCGCGCCTCGCCGGGTACGATGCGATTGGCGCGGAAGGTGGCGAATGGCGCCGCGAAAGCCGCATAGGCCGATATCGCCGCGATGACCACGCCAAGCTTGTCGAACCGGATGCGCACGCCCTCCCCCATCGGCCGATCCGGCGCACCTTGAAGCGGAGCGCCGGAAATCGCCTTACTTCAGGAAGCCGTTCTTTTTCAAAAAGTCCTCAGCGACGCCCTTGACTGGCTCGCCGCCAACCTGCACGCGGCCATTCAACTCCTGCAGCGTAACGAGATCGAGCTTGGCGAAGACCGGCTTCAGAAGCGTCTCGATTTCGGGATGCTCCTTCAGCACCGCCTCGCGGATGATCGGCGCTGGCTGGTAGACCGGCTGCACACCCTTGTCGTCTTCAAGCACGACGAGGCCGGAGGGCGCGATGCCGCCGTCGGTGCCGTAGACCATGGCGGCGTTGGCGCCGTTGGTCTGGTTGGCCGCAGCGGCAATGGTCGCCGCCGTATCGCCGCCCGACAGCGTGATCAACTGGTCCGGCTTCAGCGTGAAGCCATAGGTCTTCTGGAAAGCGGGCAGCGCGGCCGCCGAATTGACGAACTCGGCGGAGGCCGCCAGCACCACCTTGCCGCCGCCCGAGACATATTTGCCGAAGTCGGAAAGGGTGACGAGCTTATTGGTATCGGCGACCTCCTTGCGCAGGGCGATCGCCCAGGTGTTGTTGGCCGGTGACGGTGACAGCCAGACGATCTTGTTGGCGTCGTAGTCGAGCTTCTTGGCAGTCTCGTAGGCCTTGGCGGCGTCTTTCCACACCGGATCGTCGGCCTTCTCGAAGAAGAAGGCGGCGTTGCCGGTGTATTCCGGATAGATGTCGATCTCGCCGGCTGCAATCGCCTTGCGGACCACGGGCGTGCCGCCGAGCTGGATACGGTCGGTGGTCTGGACATTATTGGCGTTCAGCACCAGTTGGATGATATTGCCGAGCACGCCGCCCTCGGTGTCGATCTTCGACGACACCACCACCTGGGCACTCGCCGAGGCAAACGTAATTCCGAGCGCTAGTACAGCGCCGGCCAGAACCTTGATTGAAAACATCTCACAAATCCCTTGCTGTGAACCGGAATACGGCTGCCGCATATGAGCATGGCTTCGATGCCCCGTCGGGGTACACGGTTTCATAAGAGGGGGGATGGGCGCAATAATTTTGTTCGGATGTGAGTGAATCCGCTGCCGCGACGTCCCGACAGCGTGACGTCAGTTGGCCGTCCGCAAGCCCGTCATCTTCAACACGCCCAGTGCCACGAAGCACAGCGCGACGACCGGGAAAATCATCCAGTTCAGCATCTCCCAGCCCCAGGCATTGTAGACCGCGCCCGACATCAGCGAGGCGAAGGCGACGGAGCCGAACAGGACGAAATCGTGGAACCCCTGGACCTTGCCTTTTTCGGATGGCTGGTAGCTGTCGGCCACCATGGCGGTGGCACCGATGAAGCTGAAGTTCCAGCCAAGGCCGAGCAGGATCAGCGTCGTCCAGAACTGCCACAGTGCCAACCCCGACAGCGCGACTATGCCGCAGCCAATGAGCAGTACCAGGCCGATAGCCACGATCCGTTCCGCGCCAAAACGATGGATCAGCGACCCCGTGAAGAAGCTCGGCGCGAACATCGCCATGACGTGCCAGGAAATGCCGAGCGTGGCGTCGTCGGTCGAAAGGCCGCAGCCGACCATGGCCAGCGGCGCGCCGGTCATCACGAAGCTCATCAGTGCGTAGCTGCCGATGGCGCAAAACAACGCCGCGACGAAGCGTGGCCTGGTGACGATTTCTGAGAGCGGCCTGGCGTCGCTGTCGGAAATTTCCACCTTCTCGGTTGCCTTGGCTGGGATACGCAACAAAGAGAGAATGGCGGCGCCGACCGCCGCCAGCACCAGGATGGACGCAAACGAGCCGGCAAACTTCACCGGCGAGAACAGATCGCCGGTGAAGATGACGATCTGCGGCCCGAGTATGGCGGTGACGATGCCGCCGGCCAGCACGAAGGAGATGGCACGCGCCTTGAATTCAGGCGGAGCATTGTCGGCGGCGGCAAAGCGGAATTGCTGGACGAAGGCGCCCCCGATCCCGATCACGGCCAAGCCGAAAGCGAACAGCCAGAAGCTGGGATGAAATAGCGCCAGCGTGGCGATCAGGCCGCCAAGCGCTGTCACCGCCGTTCCGGTCATGAAGCCGTCGCGCTGGCCGAGCCGGCGGATGATCGCCGCGGCCGGCAGGGAACCGAGTGCCACGCCGACATTGAAGCCGGTGATCGGCGCGGTTGCCAGCGACTTGTCAGCGTCGAGCAGATACTGCCCGGCCAATCCGCCCATGGAAATGGCGATGGGTGCGGCCGAGCCGATGATCGCCTGCGAGGCTGCGAGGATGATGGCGGTGCGACGCGCTTCCTTGCCCGCCACAACGGCGACGACGGCAGTCATGAGGCGTCCTTCCCCCGGCCCTCGCCACGCACCCGGCGCGACACGCGATCAAGCACGGCATTGACCAGTTTCGGCTCGTCTTCCTCGTAAAATGCCTTGGCGATGTCGACATATTCGGAGACGATGACCGCCACCGGCACGTCCTCGCGCTGCATCAGCTCGTAGACGCCGGCGCGCAATATGGCGCGCAATGTTGAATCGAGCCTCGACAGAGGCCAGTCCTCGGTCAGTGCCTGTCGGATGATCGGATCGATGGTCTTCTGGTGCTCGACGACGCCTGCAAGAATGGCGCGAAACCATTGCGCATCGGCTTCGCGATAGAGCGCGCCGTCGACTTCCTTGCCGAGCCTGAACGCCTCGTACTCGGCGGTGATCTCAAACACGCCGCTGCCGGCGACGTCCATCTGATAGAGCGCCTGTACAGCGGCCAGACGGGCTGCACCGCGCTTGTTGGCATGGCGAACCGCAGGCTGGCCGGGCGAAGCGGGTTCGCTCACGTTCGCTCTCCCAGCTGTTCCTTTAGAGCGATCATGGTCAGCGCCGCACGCGCCGCAAAGCCGCCCTTGTCGCCTTCCGAACGCCTGGCCCGTGTCCACGCCTGTTCGTCGTTTTCGGTGGTCAGGATGCCGTTGCCGATACAGACCGAATCCTGCACGGACAGGTCCATCAGGGCACGGCTGGATTCATTGGCGACGATCTCGAAATGATAGGTGTCGCCGCGGATGACTGTGCCGAGGGCGACGAAACCGTCATAGTTCGTCCCGCCTTCGGAGGCACCGTCGAGCGCGAAGGAAATCACGGCGGGGATTTCGAGCGAGCCAGGAACGGTGACGACATCGTATGTCGCGCCCGCTTCGTCGAGCGCGCTGGTCGCGCCTTCGAGCAGCGCGTCGGCAAGGTCGTCGTGAAAGCGCGCCTCGATGACAAGAAGGTGCGCCTTCTTCTTCGGACGGGTGAACGCTTTGCCGTGTTGGGATGTGCCTGCCATAGATGTCTCCGGGGATCGCCGGTGACTTAGGCCGAAGCCGGTTTGATCGCAAGCGGAAGATTGCCGAAGGAACTTTCAGGGCCAACCCGGTGGCGATCGCATCAGGGAATGGGCTTTATGGACGAGCGCCTCAAAGCCCCTCCTTCGCCGCCTCCATCAGCCGCGCGGCGTAGCGGGCCATGGTGTCGATCTCGAGATTGACCCAGTCGCCGACCTGGCGTTCGCCCCAGGTGGTGACGGTCAGCGAATGATGGATCAACAGCACGTCGAAGCGGGTGCCTTCGACCTTGTTGACGGTGAGCGAAGTGCCGTCGAGTGCGACGGAACCCTTGGGGGCGATGAATTTGGCAAGCCCGCGCGGTGCTTCCAGGGTAAAGCGCACGGCGTCACCCTCTTCCTTGCGGGCCACGATCTCGGCCATGCCGTCGACATGGCCTGATACAATGTGGCCACCGAGTTCGTCGCCGATCTTCAGCGCCCGCTCCAGATTGATCCTCGTGCCGGATTTCCAGGCCATAGCTGTCGTCAGTCTGAGTGCTTCTTCCCAGGCCTCGACCTCGAACCACCGTGCGTTGGCGCCGTCTTCCGGCAGTCCCGTTACCGTCAGACAGACGCCGCCACAGGAAATCGAGGCGCCGATGGCAATGGTCTGCGGATCGTAGGCGGTGTCGATACGCAAACCGACGCCTTCCCTGAGCGGCTTCACGGCAACGACGGTGCCGACATCGGTGACGATTCCGGTGAACATTAGTTTGGCCCCGTGAACATCAGTTCGGTCCTAGATGTCTCTTATCCATTCCGCATATGTGTCTTCGCCGAAACGCATGTTGCGCAATTTGCGAAATCCCGGCGGGATATTGTTGGCATCGATTGGCGATACAATGCCGCCCTCGCCGATCGCGTCCGGCCCCTGAAACAGCACGATACGATCGACCAGTTGTTCGTCGAGGAACGCCTTGGCCACCCTGGCCCCGCCCTCGACCAGGAGACTGGCCATGCCGAGCGCCGCCAGATCCTCGAGCAGTTCCGGCAGCGCAATATCGCCTTCATACGTCTCAGTGCCGATAAAGCGAACGCCGGCGCGTTCAAGCGCGGCGCGCCGGTGCGGATCGGCCTCGGCGCAGGCAGCGATATAGAGCGGCACACGGTCGACGCCGGCGACCAGTTTCGAAGTCTCGGGTAGCCTGATCTGGCGGTCGAGCACGATGCGCGCCGGCGAACGGCTCTCCAGTCCCGGAAGCCTAACCGTCAGCGCCGGATCGTCCTCCAGTGCCGTGCCGATGCCGATCAATATGCCATCGGCTTCGGCGCGCGTCAGATAGACTTCGCGCCGGGCGATATCGCCGGTGATGGAGACCTGTCCCTCGCCTCTCACGCCGATCTTGTTGTCGCTTGAAAGCGCAAGCTTCAGGATCACTTCCGGGCGTTTTTTCAGAGATCGAATCAAATAGCCGGCCATCTGCTCCGCGGCATCGGCCGCCAGCACTTTTTCCACCACTTCGACCCCAGCGGCACGCAAGATTGCATAGCCCTTGCCGGAAACACGCGGGTCCGGATCGCTGGCAGCGCCGACCACACGCGCCACGCCGGCACTGACCAGGGCATTGGCGCAAGGCGGCGTGCGGCCGTGATGGGCGCAGGGCTCCAGCGTTACATAGGCGGTGGCGCCGCGCGCCAGTTCGCCGGCCTCTGCCAAAGCCTCGGTCTCGGCATGCGGCCGGCCGCCGACGGCGGTGACGCCGCTGCCGACGATCATCGGCCCGTTGCCGTCATCCCGTACGATCAGCGTGCCGACGGAAGGATTGGTCGAGGTCCGGCCGGCATTCTTGCGCGACAGCCTGAGGGCTGCCGCCATATAGCGGCGATCGAGGAGCTCTTGCTCAGCCGTGCTGCGTTCGGACCCTGCCATGCTCAGCTGGCGTCCTCTTCGCTCTTCAGCTCTTCGCCCCTGGGCTCGTCGGTTTTGAGCTCGTCGCCTTTGAGTTCGCCCAATACGTCGTGGAAATCCTTGGCCTCGCGGAAATTGCGGTAGACGGAGGCAAAGCGCACATAGGCGACATCATCGAGCGACTTAAGCGCCTCCATGACCAGCCGGCCGACTTCGCCAGAAGCCACTTCGGTCTCGCCCGAGCTTTCGAGCTGGCGCACGATGCCGGTCACGGCCCGGTCGATGCGCTCGGGATCGACATTGCGCTTGCGTACCGCGATCTCGACCGAGCGCAGCAGCTTGTCGCGGTCGAACGGCACCTTGCGTCCAGACTTCTTCACGACGACGAGATCGCGCAGCTGTACCCGCTCGAACGTGGTAAAACGGCCGCCGCAATCCGGGCAGACGCGCCGCCTGCGGATCGCCGCGCCGTCTTCGGCGGGGCGTGAATCCTTCACCTGCGTATCTTCGGACTGACAGTAGGGACAGCGCATGGAGGGCCTTCGGTTCGCGATTCTCGTGGAGCGAAAGGCTTAGAGGTTTTTGCCACGATGGCAAAGTATGGCCGATGACCGATCGCGCCTCAGAGATAGAGAGGGACGAGGAAAATTGCGAGAGTGGCAATCAGTTGGACGGCAATACGCCAATCAGGGAGCGACGTCGCCGGTCGGGAAGCCGCAGGACGTGCCGAGATAGCGATAGGCTTTGGTGAAGCCGTCCATCGATATGGTCGCGACCGGCTTGTCGGCGAAGCTGACATCGAGGGCGCTCGTACGGCGCATGGCACGCAGTATGGCAAGCGTGGTCTCGGGCTTGTTGTCCATCATCCACTGTCCGTCGGCGATAGGATGAAAACCAGCCTTGATCTTGTCGTTAACGTCGCGAAACACCGCCGGGACGTTGTCACCTTTGGGCAAGTCACTGTTTCTCACGGCGATGATGAGGCTCGGATAGCCTGCCGGTGGCAGTACGTCGCCATTCGAGATGGCCAGCGTAAGGGTGCCGCTGGTCCCGTTAGCGTCGAAAAAGACGGTCGAGGCGGCGCAGGTCTTGCGCACATCCTCACCGGTGTTGACCTCGTCCATCGTGGTGGACCACCTGCCGAAGGTCTCTGTCTTGGGCGCTGCCGGCGTCGGCTCGGTCTGCGCCAAGGCGAGGTCGGACAGCTGCAAAATGGCCGATGCCAGCAAGGCGCCAAAGCCGGCGAAACGGAAAGTTTGCATCATTGAGCTTCTTCGCAAGTGCCTTGCTGTCGCACCGGGATTGTCGCACACATGGAGGACACTCGGCGTGGTCAACCAAGGTACGGGTAAAGCGGAAAACGATCCGTCAATGCCGCCACCTTGGTCTTCACAACTGCCTCGACGGCCGCATTGCCATCGTCGGAATTGGCGACTTTCAGTCCATCCAGCACCTCGGCGATCAGCTTGCCGATCTCGCGGAACTCAGCCTGGCCGAAGCCGCGCGTGGTGCCAGCCGGCGTGCCAAGCCGAACGCCCGAGGTGACGAAAGGCTTTTCCGGGTCGAAGGGGATGCCGTTCTTGTTGCAGGTGATGTTGGCGCGGCCAAGGGCAGCCTCGGCGCGCTTCCCGGTGGCGTTCTTGGGGCGCAGGTCGACCAACATCAGATGGTTGTCAGTGCCGCCGGAGACGATGTCGAGCCCGGTTTCCTGCAGGCTGGAGGCTAGCGCCTTGGCATTGGCGACAACGCTCTCTGCATAGACCTTGAAGCTTGGCTTCAGCGCCTCTCCCAGGGCCACGGCCTTGGCGGCGATGACATGCATCAGCGGTCCGCCCTGCAGGCCGGGGAAGACGGCCGAATTCATCTTCTTGGCAATGTCCTCGTCATTGCACAGGATCATGCCGCCACGCGGGCCGCGCAGCGACTTGTGCGTCGTGGTGGTGACCACATGGGCATGCGGCAGCGGCGACGGATGCATGCCACCGGCGACCAGTCCGGCGATATGAGCCATATCGACCATCAGATAGGCGCCGACCGAATCGGCGATCTCGCGAAAACGCTTCCAGTCCCAGACACGTGAATAGGCTGTGCCGCCGGCCAGGATCAGCTTCGGCCTGGTCTCATGGGCGGTCTTCTCGATCGCGTCCATATCGAGCAGATGATCGTCCCGGCGCACGCCATAGGAGACGACCTTGAACCATTTGCCGCTCATATTGACCGGCGAGCCATGCGTCAGGTGCCCGCCGGAATTGAGGTCGAGACCCATGAAGGTGTCGCCGGGCTGCAGCAGCGCCAGGAACACCGCCTGGTTCATCTGGCTGCCGGAATTCGGCTGGACGTTGGCGAAGTTGCAGCCGAACAGCTTTTTCGCGCGTTCGATGGCCAGTTCCTCGGCGACATCGACAAACTGGCAGCCGCCATAGTAGCGTTTGCCTGGATAGCCCTCGGCATATTTGTTGGTCATGATCGACCCCTGCGCCTCGAGCACGGCGCGCGAGACGATGTTTTCCGAGGCAATCAGCTCGATCTCGTGGCGCTGGCGACCGAGTTCGTTTCGGATCGCGCCGAAAATCTCGGGATCGGCATCGGCAAGCGTGGTTTCGAAGAAGGATTCGAATTTGTTCGACACTGCCGCTGCTGTTGCCATGGGCTGAACTCCTCAAGGTTCGGGGTCTGTCGCGCCATTAACACAGTTGCTTTCGGCCCGCCACGTTTGGAGCGCGAAATTTGCTGGCCGGATTGCGCCAGAGAGACTGGCGGCCTCTATTTCCTTGCCCTGCTGAAGGGCCGGCAGGCTTCGGTGAGCGTGATCTCGGTGAACAGCGCCTGCATCGTATGGTCGTTGATCTGGCCGGCGTGATGGCGCCGCGCACGCCGGCAACAGAGCTGGCGATCCGGACGCGCAGCCCGAACGGCTCGGCCTTGCGCTTGTGTAATCGCGCCGAGACGCCCCTCGCGATGTCGCCGACCCAGATCCACAGGAAGCGCAGCCCCATGCGGCGATCGGCCCAGCAAAGCTTATCGCGAAAGACCCGGCAACGAAAAAGGCCGCCCTTCCGGCGGCCTTTTGCAAATGAACTCAGCTGCTTAGAGCGCGGATGTGATCTGCAGCTCGTTGGCTCCGTCGAGGCCGTAAATGTCGTCACGGAACTGGACCACGCCCGGCCCTGTCGACCAGGCCGAGACGTAGAGAAAATAAACCGGCACCGGATTGGTAACCTGCACCGGCATGTTCTCCCCGGTCTTGATCGCCGCCTCGAAATGCTGGCGATCCCAGCCCGGTGTGTCGCGCAGAATCCAGGTGACGAGGTCGCGCACGTTCTGAACGCGCACGCAGCCAGAGGAATCGAAGCGCATCAGCTTGCCGAACAGGCTCTGCTGCGGCGTGTCGTGCATGTAGACGCCGTCCGGGCTGGGGAAATTGATCTTGACCGAGGCCATCGCGTTGCCGGAACCGGGATCCTGGCGGAAGCGATATTTTTCGGCATCGTCGGTCGACCAGTCGACCGTCATTGGGTCGACCTCGCTGCCGTCCGGCGCGAACAGGCGGATATGGCTATCCTTGAGATAGTTGGGGTCCTTCCGCATCAGCGGAATGATGTCCTTGCGCACGATAGAGACCGGCGCGTTCCAGTACGGATTGACGATGATTTCGTTGATCTTGGAATTGACGATCGGCGTCTGGCGATCGATCTTGCCGACGATTGCGGTGTGGCGCAGCACAACGCGGTCGTTCTCGACAGCCTCGATCTGCGCCGCCGGGATGTCAACCAGCACATAGCGGTTGCCAAGCGTGCCGGCCCGCTCACGCAGCCGTTGCAGATTGGTCTGCAGCTGACCAAGCCGAACCGGCGCCGACACGTTCATTGCCGCGAAAGTATATTTGCCGGTGGTTCCGTCGGCCGGCAAGCCGTGACGCAACTGGAAGCGCTTGAGCGCCGAGTCGACATAAGAATCGAACGCTTCCGAGAGCCCGGCGCTCTGCGCCAGATCGCCCGATATCATCAAGCGCCTGCGCAGCGGCACCACATCGGGATCCTCGACGCCAAGCTGCAGCTTCTTGGTGTCTGGAACCTGCTCCCAGCCGCCTTGCGCGACGATATTCTGATACTGCATGATCGCCTGCTCGGTGAAGGACACCGTCTGCAGGCTGAAGATCGGCAGCGTCGAGGCAACCTTGCCGCCTTCGCTGGCACGCGCATCGAATTGGTCGTCCCAATTGCCACGCGCCGAGGATTTCAGGATATCCCCGATCACATCCTGTGCACTGGCGCGGCCGGCGACCATTGCGGCTGCGAGCGCGGAGGCTCCTGAAAGGAAAAAACGGCGGCTGGTTCTCATGGATGGTCCAGACATTCTTGCTACAATTCAACCCACCGGGCGGTCTCGCCCGCACTCTAGAGTTGGCTTCTTAACAATTAGCCAACCATGGCCCGCATCACTTCGGTGTAAAAACACATGGGTGTAAAAACACATGGAAGTGACTTGAGCACAGGACAAATGCACGGCTTTGGCCCAGCATCACCCGCATCTTCGGTTCCATCCGAATATGGCGGCAACGTGGCTGTTGCTCGAATTTGGATCGGCCGGCCTGACGAAACGGCAAGACCGGTGCTTTTCGGCACCGGTCTTTGGTCTGCTCCGCGGCAGCACTTCCGTGGTCCAGCTTCAGATCTTGCTGCGGCGGGTGCGATTACATCCGATAGGCGATGGTATCGTTCCAGAACCGATCCAGCCGCTGCAGGGCGCGGTTCATCTGCTTGAATTCTTCCGTGTTGATGCCGCCGACCTGCTCGATCGAGCCGACATGGCGTTCGTAAAGGCCGGCGACGACTTCCGCCACCTCGTTGCCCTTCGGCGTCAGCGAGACGCGGACCGAACGGCGGTCGATGCGCGAGCGCTGGTGGTTGATGAAGCCGAGATCGACCAGCTTCTTTAGATTGTAGGAGACATTCGAGCCGAGATAATAGCCGCGCGAGCGCAGTTCGCCAGCGGTCAGCTCCGAATTGCCGATGTTGAACAGCAGCAGCGCCTGGATGGCGTTGATGTCGGAGCGACCGTTGCGGTCGAATTCGTCCTTGATCACATCAAGCAGACGGCGATGCAGCCGCTCGACCAGCTGCAGCGATTCCATGTACAGCGAACGGATCGCCTCGCGGCGGTCATCGGATACGTTGGCGGTCTTCGCCGCCGGACGCGAATTGATCATTGTCTTTGCCTCTCGTTTGTCGCCCGGTGATTTTTTGTTCTTCACCTTGATCGCGACACTATCGAATACTCATAAAATTCGACTTAAACGCCAAGGCTAACAAGAGCTTACCGGTAAGGGGTTTCGAAAGAGGCTTAACGGACGGTCACCCGAGCAAGGATGATTAACCTAAAGATTTAGCCAACGATCCTGGCCGGAATTGCTATCGCCGGGCTTGCCGCTTCTGGATCCAGATCACCACGCGGAACACTAGGTAGAGCAGCGCCACCGCAAGGTGCGAGGCGACGATCAGCGGCCGGTGGCCGAACAAGTCGGGGAAGCCAGCATACATGACGCACTCGGTCAACGCGCAGATGAACCAGATCACCGGCCCCCAGGACGCCAGCATCCACAGGCCGGCGGCAGCGAATGGAAAAAACACTGCCAGCACCACCGCCGCCACCTGCCAGTGCACCGGCATCAGATCGAAGCGCCACAACTGGCCGGGGTAAACGCCGATCAGCCGGATCCAGTACAAGATGCCGAACAGCAGACAGTAGCCGGCGATAACGCGCTGGAACCAGGCGAAGATGACCTCGATCGTCGACGGCTGCAGCACCACGCGTCTCGAGGCGGCCTCGCTCACAGCTTCAGTTCCCGTTCGCCGAGCGGTGCGAAATAGGCATCGACGTCGGCGGCGCTGACGTCATCGATGCCTGCCGGCCGCCATTGCGGCGTCGAGCCCTTGTCGATGATGGCGGCGCGGATACCTTCATAGAAGTCGTGCCCGACAAGCATACGGTTGAGGATACGGAACTCCATTTTCATGCACTCGTCCATCGACAACGTCTGCCCGGCGCTGATCTGGCGCCACGCGACATGCAGGCTGGTCGGTGAACGTGTGCGGATGGTGGCCAGCGTATTTGCCGCGAACTCGTCGGCGATGGCTGCCCGCTCCAGGCTGGCGACCATATCGGCCAGTGACGGCTGCGCGAAATGCCGGGCGATGGCGTCCAGCGTCGGCCTGTCTGTCTCGCGTTTGGCCGGGACGAAGCAGCCGCGCAGCACCGATTCCGGGTCGCCGCTTGCCGCCAGCCGGTCGAGAAAGCCGGCCTGGTCCTCCGCCTTGATCGTATGGGTGGCGAGGCCCGACCACAACGCATCGCCATAGCGGATGCGGTTGCCGGTCAGCGCCAGATACATGCCGAAGCTGCCGCCGAGATCCGGCAACAGATGGCTGGCGCCGACATCCGGGAAAAAGCCGATCCCGACCTCTGGCATGGCAAACTGCGCGTTCTCGGTCAGCACCCGCTGCGAGCCATGGAAGGAGATGCCGACGCCGCCGCCCATGACGATGCCGTCGATCAGGGCGACATAGGGTTTCTTGAAACGGGCGATGCGGGCGTTCAGCCGGTACTCGTCGGCGAAGAACTCGACCGGCGGTTTTCCAGCCCGGCCGGCTTCGTAGATGTGGAGGATGTCGCCGCCCGCCGAAAATGCCCTGCCCTCGGCCTTGACGACGACGACGTCGACACCATCGTCGCGTTCCCAACTGCGCAGCGCCTTGTCCAGCGCCTTGACCATGCGGTGGGTTACGGCATTGAGCGCCTGCGGCCGCGTCAGCGTGACGACGCCGGCCCTGCCCAACCTTTCGAAGCGAATCTCGTCGCCTCCGCCAAAATCCATCGCCAGAGAATCCCTCCCGCGCCCGCCGGGAGTGAAGTGCTAATGCGTGGCGCATAGCCACGTCAATGGCAGCGCCAATCCCGCCTGCTGGCCCGTGGCCGCAGCCGGTGCTAATGCTGGCGCTTTGAACCGGAAGGTTGGACCATGCCTTGGTTGCCACGCCTTGCTGTTGTGGTGGTCGGCCTGATCGCTGCGAACACTCCTCCCGTATCGGCCGAAACCGTGGATAGTCTCTACCAATCGCAGACCATCGTCACCGGCCAGGGCGAGGTCAATCGCCAGATCGGTTTCAAGACATGTTTGGATGCGGTGCTGGTCCGTGTCTCCGGTGATCAGCGGCTGGCGAAAAAACCTGAGACGGCGGCGCTGCGCGACAAGGCCGGCAGCTTCGTTGCCGAATTCCGCTACCACGACCGCCTTGAAGGCATTCCGGTCCATGACGAACAAGGCACTCACGACCGGCCGCATGATCTCACCTGCCTGTACAAGCCCGACGCCATCGATCGGGTGCTTGCCGCGCTTGGCAGCAAGCCATGGCTTGCCGAGCGGCCACGCCTGGCGATTTTTCTGGCGGCGGAGCAAGGCACAAGGCAGTTCGCGCTGACTGCCGACGACCAGCGCGGGGCGGCGATGCGCGAATCCTTCGTTAATGCCACCGGTCCGCTGGTCATGCGGATTGTGTTTCCCGAAGCGTCGCTGCTGTCGGCCTCGAAGCTTGACGACCGGGCCCTGCGCCATGCCGATATGGCGACGCTGGACCAGCTTGCCCGAAAGGCCGGTGCCGATCAGGCGCTCGCCGGCAGCCTGATCTGGAGCGACAAGGAGTTTGGCTGGATCGCCGATTGGCGGCTTGCCATGAACGGCAAGGCTTATAAATGGCAAGTGCGCGGTGTCAGCTTCGACGAGGCATTCCGCGTCGCCATGCGGGGTGCTGCGCAGATTCTGTCGGGCAATGGTCAACCAGAATAACGCCCGACAGGACCGCTGGCACAATCGTGTCGCATTGGTCAGCAGCGAAGGCTCGTGGTAAAAGCCGCCCGGTCCGGAGTTTTGGCGATGAACAAATTCACACCTGCAAAGCCTGCCGGCGCGCGCAGCGTCGACGAGATCACCGGCAGCCGGCGGCTGCGGCGCATGCGCAAGGCCGATTGGTCGCGCCGCCTTGTCCAGGAGAACCGGCTCTCGGTCGACGATCTGATCTGGCCGATCTTCGTCGTCGACGGCAGACAAGTGCGCGAACCGATCGCAGCCATGCCCGGCGTGTTCCGCCTGTCGCTCGACCTCGCCGTCAAGGAGGCTGAGCGCGCGGCCAAGCTTGGCATTCCGGCGATCGCCACTTTCCCCAATGTGGAGCTCGGCCTGCGCGATCAGACCGGTTCCCACATCCTCGATCCGGAAAACATCATCAATCGCGCCACCCGCGCCATTAAGCGGGCGGTGCCGGAGATCGGCATCATCACCGACGCGGCGCTGGACCCGTTCACCTCGCATGGCCATGACGGCATCTTGCGTGAGGGCATTATCGTCAATGATGAAACGGTGGAGCAGGTGACGGCGGCGGCCGTCATCCAGGCGGCGGCAGGGGCCGACATCATTGCCCCCTCGGACATGATGGACGGCCGGATCGGTGCCATCCGCGATGCGCTCGACGCCAATGGGTTTCAGGATGTAGCGATCATGTCCTATGCGACCAAGTTCGCATCCGCTTTTTACGGCCCCTATCGCGAGGCGGTCGGCACCGCCGGCCTGCTCAAGGGCGACAAGAAAACCTATTATATCGACCACGCCAATTCCGACGAAGCGGTGCGCGAGGCCGAGCAGGATCTAGCCGAAGGCGCCGACATGCTGATGGTCAAGCCCGGCCTGCCCTATCTCGACATCATCCGCCGGCTGAAGGACGAATTGCAGATGCCGACCTTCGCCTATCAGGTCTCGGGCGAATATTCGATGATCAAGGCCGCCGCCGCCAATGGCTGGATCGACGGCGACAAGGCGATGCTGGAATCGCTGCTCGCGTTCAAGCGCGCCGGCTGCGACGGGATTCTCACCTACTTTGCGCCCGAAGTAGCGGCGATGCTGAAGGGATAGGTGATCGCATCGTTTTGGGACTTTGGTGCATGGGATGGGGCCTGTGGTAAACCTTCGGGATTGGCCGAATCCTCCTTCCCCCTCGTCATCCCGGGGCGGAGCAGGAGCGAAGCTCCGTCGCGGAGACCCTAGGATCCATGCCGTGACCTGGCGGCAGTGCTCCGGCGGATCGAAAACGAACGCACCCATCCGGTTCTCCGAAAAAGTTCGGACCATTCCAGATTGGTCTTCTTGATCTCCATTCGCGTGGTTCGTCGTTCTGGGCCGCTGTATTCTTCGGCCGATGTCACGGCATGGATCCTAGGGTCTGCGCCGCGTCGCTTCGCTCCTTGCTTCGCCCCAGGATGACGACGGGATGGTTGGTTATGGCCAATCGCCAGCGTTGGGAGATTGGCGGTTGTGGCCCAGCCGTTCATCGCTAGCCGGCGATCCAAAAACACCGCTTGCAAAATGCAATCAGTTAAGCTAACCCGATAACTGCTTGCATGTCACAATTGGTTATCGAGGAGGCTCTCATGTCCAAACTTCGCGTCAGCGCTTTCACCCTGTCGATCGACGGCTTCGGCGCCGGTCCCGACCAAGACCTGAAGAACCCGCTGGGTGTTGGCGGGGAAGCCCTGCACGGATGGATGTTCGGCACCCGCACTTTCCGCAAGATGGTCCTCGGCAAGGATGGCGGGACCACGGACACTGACGAGGCGTTCGCCGCACGCAGCTTCGAAAACGTCGGCGCATGGATCCTCGGCCGCAACATGTTTGGGCCAATCCGCGGCGAATGGCCGGATGACAGCTGGAAAGGCTGGTGGGGTGACAACCCGCCCTACCATGTGCCGGTCTTCGTGCTCACGCATCATCCGCGTGATCCGATTGTAATGGAGGGCGGCACGACCTTCTATTTCGTGACCGATGGCATCCACTCAGCGCTACAAAAGGCGAAAGCAGCGGCTGACGGCAAGGACATAAGGCTCGGCGGCGGCGGCGCAACGATCCGGCAATATCTCCAGGAAAAGCTCATCGACGAATTGCATCTGGCGATCTCACCGGTCCTGCTGGGCGCCGGCGAGAACCTTTTTGCCGGCATCGACATGCCCAAGCTCGGCTATCGCTGCAGCGAGCAGGTCGCGACGCCGAAAGCCACGCACGTCATCATCGAGCGTACCTAGCTTGTCGCAGGGCGCCGCCACAGAGCAGCGCCCTCCTCGCCACTTTAGTCAGTACTTCTCCGGCACATACAGTTCGCGCGGCAGTACCTGGCGCTCGTATTCGGGATTAAAGACGCGCTCCGGCAGTGTGATCTCTTCGTGCGGCACCTCCTCATAAGGCATCTGCTTGAGGAGTTGGTCGATGCAGTTCAGCCGTCCCCGTTTCTTGTCGTTGCCCTCGACGATGAACCACGGGGCGCCACCCTTGCCCGCCGAGTCACGGCCCTCGAAGACCACGACGAGCTTCTTCTTGCGATAGGCGACCCAGGACTGCAGCTTGATCAATTCGGATTGCAGCGTGATGAGATCGCGAAAATACTGCAGGCGGTCGATCGATGGCGGATGCGCATTCTTGTAGATCTTGGCGATCTCCATCGACAGCGCCGGCTCCGAGATTTCCAGCTCATAATCTTCGTCGAGCGTGTCGGCGAGTTCCGCTTCCAGCCAGTCCCTGGCCGGGGAATTCTGTTTTATCTCGGTCATTTGCGCTGCTCCGCTTACAGTCCTTGCCGGCCGCTGTCAGGCGCTCCGCCGCCCGGCCCGGCGGCCGGAAATCGAAGCGCTGAACCGATGTTAGTATAGGCCGGCAATGACGGTTTTTATTGCAGCCACTGCTGCGCTGGCTGTGCGTTCAATCGGAAAGATGTGATCGAGCTTGCCCTGCGGAACTGGCGACAAGCGGAACGAATTATCCTACAAATGCCCGGTTCATTGAGGGCTGTCGTTTGCAACGCCCTTTCCCGATAAATCGTGAGGATACGACATGGAATACCGCACTCTCGGCCGTTCCGGGCTGAAGGTTTCGACGCTGACCATGGGCACCATGACGTTCGGCGGCGGCGGCGCGTTTTCGGCGGTCGGCAAGACCGACCTCGACGAGGCGCGCCGGATGATCGACCTTTGCATCGATGCCGGCGTCAATGTCATCGACACCGCCAACGTCTATTCGAACGGCGTGTCGGAAGAGATCATCGGCGAGGCGCTCGGAGGCAAGCGCAAGGGCGACGTGCTGATCGCCTCCAAGGCGCGCATGCGGATCGGCAAAGGCCCCAACGATGAAGGCTTGTCGCGCTACCATCTGATCCGCGAATGCGAGAGGAGCCTGAAGCGCCTCAGGACCGATGTCATCGACATCTATTTCCTGCACGAGTGGGATGGCCTGACACCGCTTGAGGAAACCATCGCCGCGCTCGACACTCTGGTCACGCAGGGCAAGGTCCGTTATGTCGGCTGCTCCAATTATTCCGGCTGGCAAGTGATGAAGGGGCTGGGGATCAGTGACCGTCATCACCAGCCGCGCTTCGTCACCCAGCAGATCCATTACACGTTGGAAGCGCGCGAGGCCGAGTATGAATTGTTGCCGATCTCGGTCGACCAAGGGCTCGGCGTGCTGGTCTGGAGCCCGCTTGCCGGCGGGTTGCTGTCCGGCAAATACCACCGTGACCAGCCGACCGCCCGCCAGCTCAGCGGCTGGTCGGAACCGCCGATCCGCGACGAGGACCGGCTGTGGCGGATCGTCGACGCGCTGATCGACATCGGCAACAACCACGGTGTGTCGGCGGCGCAAGTGGCGCTTGCCTGGCTACTCGGCCGGCCCGCCGTCAGCTCGTTGGTGATCGGCGGACGAACCGAAGCGCATTTCAAAGACAATATCGCCGCTGCAAGCCTGGTGCTTGGCGATGAGGAGCGCACACGGCTCGACGCGGTCAGCAGGCCGCCCGTGCTCTACCCCTACTGGCACCAGCAGTTCACCGCAAAGGACCGGTTCGGTCCGGCCGATCTCGTCCTCGACCGCGATGGCGCCTGAAAGCCGGGCTCTCAGGACTGCGCCGAGATATGGAGCCGATCGTGCTTGCGGTGTTGTGTTTGCGGTCCAATGCTCCTAGGCAAAGGCCAAGCACAACGAAAGGAAACGATATGGCACGAGCACCGAACTACGGTCAGGAGCGCAAGGAACGCGACCGGCAGAAGGCTGCCAAGAAGGCGGAAAAGCAGGCTGCCAAGGTCGCAGCCAAGGAGCGATCGAAGCCCGAGGGCGAGAGCGAGTCCCAAACCAAAACCGAAACGACCAAGTGATGACGCCGGGCCTGTCAGGCGGTCCGGGCCTCGGTCAAATCCCGCTATGCCTCAGGCGGGCGCCTTGTCGCTGACGAAGACGTTCACTTCACGAGCGGCGGCAATGAAGGCCCGTCTTGCGTTCATGGCCGGCTTGTCGCCGGCCAGCGCATCATGACAGGCCTGCAGCGCTTCGCGGTGCTTGGGACTGCGCTTGCCGGGCCAATTGTTGAGGAGGTAGTCGGAAGCCTCGCGGGCCGTACGCAAGAGCTGATTGCTTCCCGCCGCACCCTTGACGGTCACGGGTGTGTCAAATCGGTTGTTTTCCATCGCCGCTCTTACGCCATCGGCATTTGCGAAGCGAGACCGAAAGTAGCATTCTTCGCTCATCTGCCCTTTTCGTGATCAATGGCAGCCGATCCTCACTCAAGCGACGACGGCAAATCCCCTGGCGCGCAGGCCCCGCCGGTCGTTGCGCAGCGAGGCCACCAGCCGGTCGCGGCTGCCACTGATGTGGGCTGAAAGCAGGCGGGCGGCGCTATCGGCATCGCCGGCCCGCACCGCCGACAGAATGGCATGGTGTTCGGCCCAGGCACGGCCAAGTGCTGCCTCGTCGCGAACCTCGAGCCAGCGGGCGCGCGACAGGCGTGTCATCGCGTCGCGAACCGCTCTGAACAGGAACTCGTTGCCGGACAGTCGCGCCAGCTCGATATGAAAATCCATGCCGACGCGATGCCATTCCTCGCGCGGCATCTTGTCGTCGCAAGAATCGAGCATCGCCTCGATGATTTCGACGGCACTCCTGTCCTGCAAGGTGCAAGTTATTCTGAGTGCCGCGACCTCGACCGCCTCGCGATAGACGGCAATCTGCTCGAGCTCAGCAAGATTGATAGGCGAGACCGTCCAGCCGCGGCCGTCTCGGCAGATCAGGCCTTCGGTCTCGAGCCGCAGCAATGCCGCCCTGACCGGCGTGCGCGAGGCTCCGAAACGGCTTTCGACCCAGCGCTCCGTCAGCCGCTCGCCCGGACCGATCTCGAGCCCGAGGATCATCTCGCGAAGCTGCTTTTCGACGTTTTGCATCTGCGACATTGGCGTTCCGTTTGTCGGAGCCGTTTCATTGGCTCTCTGTTCACCGGCCATTTGTTGCCGATCACTTTGCAGCGGCCGCATTGACAGCGACCAGCCTTGCGTCCATGACGGATACCAATCTGGTATACCAAAATGGGATCCACAACAAGTTTTCATCCAAGCCGGCCGGACAGGACATGCCGCAAGACGCCACCCTCGCCACGCAAGGCTCGCACAACGTCCACTGGCGTCGCAATCTCGCCGTGTGTTTTGCGGGCTCGTTCAGCACGCTTGTAGCGATGACACTGCTGTTGCCCTTCCTGCCGCTTTACGTCGAGCAGTTGGGCGCTGAGGGTCACGCGGCGATCGTCCAGTGGTCGGGCATTGCCTACGGCGCCACCTTCCTTGCTGCCGCGCTGGTTGCGCCCTTGTGGGGGCGGCTAGGCGACCGCTACGGCCGCAAACTGATGCTGGTGCGCGCCAGTTTCGGTATGGCGCTGTGCATGTCGCTGACCGGCATGGTGCAGACCGTCTGGCAATTGGTGCTCTTGCGCCTGCTGATCGGCTTTGCCGGCGGCTATTCTTCGGGCTCGACCATCCTGGTTGCCATGCAGACGCCGAAGGATCGCTCCGGCTGGGCGCTGGGCGTGCTGTCGGCCGGCATAACCGCCGGTGCTCTGGTCGGTCCGCTGCTCGGCGGCGCGCTGCCGCCGCTGATTGGAATCCGCGCCACCTTCCTGCTCGCAGGCGGCGTCATTTTCCTGGCGTTTCTGGCAACCACCTTGCTGATCAAGGAGGCCCCTCGCCCGGTTGCCGTCAAGGCGGCGTCACAAGAAAACGCGAGAGGCGGCTGGTCGCAGATTCCCGACAAGCGCCCCGTCGTCGCCATGCTGGCGACCGGCATGCTGTTGAGTTTTGCCACCATGTCGATCGAGCCGATCATCACCGTCTATGTCCAACAGCTCATCGAAGATCAGAGCCAGGTCACGCTGGTCTCCGGCATCGTCATGTCCGCGGCGGCGCTCGGCGCCATCCTGTCGGCGTCGCGGCTCGGCAAGCTCGCCGACCGTATCGGCCACTGGAACGTAATCGTTGCCGCACTCGCCGTCTCGGCGCTGCTCCTGATCCCGCAGGCCTTCGTTACGCAGGGCTGGCAACTCGTCGGCCTTCGCTTCCTGATGGGCCTGGCGCTTGGCGGTCTTTTGCCCTGCATCACGAGCGTCATCCGCCACAATGTGCCCGACGGCGTCGGCGGCAATGTGCTGGGCTTGTCGATCTCGGCGCAATATGTCGGGCAGGTTGCCGGACCGTTGCTCGGCGGCTTCGTCGGCGGCCATTTCGGTATGCGCTCGGTGTTTCTCGGCACATCCGTGCTGATGGCGGGCGGAGCGGCTTATAACCAGCTAGTCCAGTCGCGCCGCGAACGCGCCATGCTGGCGGAAGCCGGCGAATCCTGACACGGTTCGCCGCACTATCTCAGGCGGTCGCCAGGAATCGCGGAGGCGTGGAAATGAGCATGGCTGAACAGACGGCGGGCAGTCGCATTCTGATTTTTGCCGGCGGCCTATGCGGCGGAACAGGCGTGGCTCTTTCGGCGGCGGCGGCACATCTCGGCGGCGCTTTCGTCGGTACGGCCGCATCCTTCCTGCTCATGCATGCGCCGGTCTTTCTTACCGTCGGGCTGCTCGGTGGTTATAGAATCCTGCGAACCGGAAGCCTCATCCTTCTCGTCGGGCTTCTGCTTTTCTCGGGAGATCTTTTGGCCCGCGACTTCCTTGGCTCGCGGCTGTTCCCGATGTCGGCGCCGATCGGCGGCACGTTGCTCATCGGCGGCTGGCTCGTGATGGCCGCCTCGGCGCTGGTACACCCGCGCCGCCATTGATGCGGCAACCAATGGCGGCCGCTGCTCTTCGCCAGCCGCGCTCGATCCACGAGCTCCGTCTTGCCAGCTCAGTCTCGCGGACGTTCGGGCCGAACTTGGCCGTCGCGCTTGGGCGTCTTGACTATACGCCGTCGCTCCAGCCGTTCGGTGGCCGGCGAGATGCCCCAATAATTGCGATAGATGTCTTCGAACAGATGCTTGATCGGATGCATGGCTTAATGTCCTCTAGCTTTTTGAATCGATCCAATCCGCGGGCACAAAAACAGGCCGCCGATCAGCTCCCCTTGCGCCCTACGAGGAAACGCAGGTCGCGAATCCACGGACCGGTCCTGTCGCGCCCCTTACGGGCCTCCGCACCCGAGCGGATGCTCCAGTCGTTCCGGTAAATGTCCTCGAACAGATAACTGACGGGGTGCATGGCGCTCTCCTCTTGTATCGATCCAATCTGCGGACAAAAACTGCTCTTGGATCGATTCAATAATACGCGTCACACCACAAATGTCAAGCAAAAATTTGAATCGATCCAAGGAAGATGTTAGTTAATTGCGATACTGCTGGACAGGAGTCCTGGAGACAAACAATGGCATCACTCACCGAAAGCGGCAGGAGACCCATCCGGCTGGCGGACATCGCCAAAGCCGCGGGCGTATCGCACGGCACTGCCTCCAATGTCTTCAGCCGTCCCGAAATCGTGCGCGAGGAAGTCCGCGAGCGGGTCAAGGCGGCGGCCGACGCCCTGGGCTACGCCGGCCCGGATCCCAAGGGCCGCCTGCTGCGCGCCGGCAAGGTCAATGCGATCGGCGTCGCCACAACCGAGCCGCTGTCTTACTTCTTCGACGACCCGTTTGCCCGCGTGATGATGGCCGGCATCTCGGAAGCTTGCGACGCCACCGGCGCGGGGATAGCCCTCGTGTCGGCTGGCAACGAGGAAAAACTTGCCTGGAATATCCAGAGCGCTCTCGTGGACGGCTTCATCCTGTTCTGCATCGAGGGCGGTCCGCGTCTCGTTGAGCTGACGCGCGAACGAAAGCTCCCCTTCGTCGCGCTCGAGCTCGGCTCGCAGGACGACACGGTCTCCGCGATCAGTATCGACAATGTTGCCGGCGGCCGGCTCGCGGCGCGCCATCTGGCGGAACTTGGACATCGCCGTTTCGCCGTGTTGTCGCTGGCCTTCGCCGACGACAGCACCGGTCTTGTCTCGCCCGAGCAGGTCCGGACGGCGTCCTATACCGGGACCCGTGACCGCCTCATCGGCTATTTCGAAGAGCTTTCCCGGTTTGGTGTCGACACCGCCAAGGTGCCGGTCTACGAGACCGAAAACGACAAGGCGAGCACAAGGGCTGGCCTTGAAACCATCTTCGCCTCGGCGGAGCCGCCGACCGCCGTCCTGGCGATGTCGGACCGGATCGCGATGGTGGCATTGGAATGGCTCACCGCACGGGGCATCGCGGTTCCCCGCGATGTTTCCGTCGTCGGCTTCGACGGCGTGCCTGAAGCCGCAACTTGCGAGCCTCCGCTCACCACCATCGCCCAGCCGATCGCCGAGATCGGCCGCCGGGCAGCGCGAAGAATCCTCGACTTCGACGGCACGGTGCGGCGAGAAACGCTCGACGTCGAACTTGTCGTCAGGGCATCGTCCGGACCGCCGCCAAGTACAGGCTGACTGGGGCAGATCGGCACCAAATCTTATCTATTTGCCGCCATGGGACCGATGCCAAAGGATGGACGAACAGGCAGCGCCTCGTTGCGGACCGGCTTGCCTTTGCCGGACCAGCCGATTGCGGACAGCCACTCCAGATAAAAGGCGAGCGCGAACTGCATGGCGATGCCGGCGGCGAGCAGCAGACTGTCATAGGCAATGCCGCCCGGGTTGATCAGCTTCATCACCTGCGCCGCCATGGCAATCACCGTGCCGGCAATGAAAACCGGCAGCGAGCGTTTGCCCAATATGGCGAGCGGATTGTCGCGGCCGGTGCGGAACAGGTTCGAGACGAAAGGCAAGGCGACGACCAGATAGCTCATCGCCAGGATGTGCAGCAGCCGCGGCAACGACAGGAACGTCTTGTCGAAACCGGTCAGCACCACCGGCAGGTCGAGCCATGACACATGCCCCCACAGCGGGCTATGCACCCAGACGAGCGCCGTCAGCACGTAGGCGGCCGCCGCGCCGACCAGCCACCGATTGACCGGGATGGTGCCGCCGCGCCGCACATGCAACACGCTGGCCATGCCGATATTGAACAGCAATTGCCATGACAGCGGATTGAGGAACCAGAACCCGGGCTCCGGGTAGTTCGGCGGCGCGATCTGGTAGATTCCGGCAACCAGCCAAAGAGCTGCGGACACGGCAAGCGCCGCCAGTGGCCTGTAGCTGATGAACAGCAGGAAGGCCGGCGCCATCAACAGCAGCGCCGCATAGACCGGTAGTATGTTGTTGTAACCGAGCTGATGGCCGAGCGTGACGATACCGACCAGGACTTGCGGCGGGTTCCTGACGAGCGGCTCGATGTTGATCAGCGTCAGAAGGTCCGGCCGTTTCGCAAACACCGCCGCTGCGCAGAAGATGGCCATGACCACCATCGTCGTGACGATGTGGGTGACATAGAGCACGCCGGCGCGGCGCCACATTTTCAGCGTTGCGACCAGCCGGTTTCCCGGCTGGAATTTGGTGCCGTAGGCAAGAGCGACGGACATGCCGGAGATCAGCACGAAGGCCTCGGCCGCATCCGAAAACCCGAAATTCTTGTAGGTCAGGGTTTCGAAAACTGTGCCCGGCACGTGGTCGATGAATATGGTCAGGAGGGCGAGTGCCCGGAACACGTCAATACGCGTATCGCGTTCCGGCGAAACTGGCATGGTCATCGATAAAAGGCCTTAAAGCTGGTTGTTCATGCGCGGTATGCGACCACCAGGCGCACACTGCTCGAATCCCTCCCGCGGGGATTATATCGGCAAAGAAACGGACTGAAATGCGCCCGGTTCAATCAACTTTCGCGGAGCTTGAAAATATTCCGTTTTGAAGCCGGCAAATGAATGAAAACATCGTGAAAACAAGAGGATGCAACTATGTCCGAAAAACCTCCGGAAGATGACTTTTTGCGGCGCGACCTGCCATTTTTTTACCGCGTTTACAGGCCCGCAGCACCAACCGGAGAGTGCCTCTTTCTGCTGCATGGATCGGGTGTCGACGAGACGACTCTGGTGCCGCTGGGGCGCCAAGTCTCGCCGCACGCCACCTTGGTGGCGGTGCGTGGCCGGATCGCCCAGGAAGACGGTTTCCGCTGGTTCAGGCGGATTTCGCCGATACGATTCGAGCAGGACAGCATCCGCAAAGAGGCGGACGCTTTCGCTGACTTCATCCCCAAGGCCGCGAAACGCCACGACCTCGATCTCGCCCGAGCCTCCTTTATCGGCTACTCCAACGGCGCCAACCTGGTTTCAAGCGTGATGCTGCTGCATCCGCGGCTCATCGTCCAAGCGGCTTTGCTGCGCCCGATGCCGGTTCTGGACGAGGTGCCGCCGGCGGATCTCAGCAACGCACGGGTGGTAATCTTATCCGGCGCCGACGACCTGACGTACCGGCCCTTCGCACTCGCGCTGGTCGGACTGCTCAGCCGGCATGGCGCCAAAGTCGAGGCCCACACCGTCGCCTCCGGCCATGAAATCGGCAATCCGGACGCCGCGATAGTCAGGCAATGGCTGGCGGATCCTGCAGCCGCCGTTGCAACGTCAGATCGATGAGCCTCGAAGCTACCCTCGCCCCATGCGGTTCCAGGCGTCCAGCCCGGCGATCTTGTAGGCCTCAGCCAGCGTCGGATAATTGAAGGTGTTGTTGACGAAGAAGTCGACAGTGCCGCCGAGATTGATGACCGCCTGGCCAATGTGGATGAGTTCGGTCGCGCCCTCGCCGACAATATGGGCGCCGAGCAGACGGCGTGTTTCGATCGAAAACAGAAGCTTCAGAAAGCCGGTGTTGACGCCCATGATGTGGCCGCGCGAGGTCTCGCGAAACCGCGCCACGCCGACCTCATAGGCGGCACCACTCTCGCGCACCTGCTCCTCGGATTGCCCGACGGTGGAGATTTCCGGCACGGCGTAGATGCCGTAGGGAAAGGTTTCGGGCGGCGGCGGCAAGGGCACGCCGAAGGCATGGCAGGCGGCCACCCTGCCCTGCTCCATCGAGGTCGAGGCCAGGCTCGGAAAACCAATGACGTCGCCGGCGGCATAGATGTTCGGCGCGCTTGTCTGGAACGTCTGCGGATCGACCTTGATGCGGCCCCTGGGATCGGCCTCGATACCGACCGCCTCCAACCCCAGGCTGCCGACATTGCCGGTACGCCCTGCAGCATAAAGCACCATCTCGGAACGTATGGTGCGCCCGTCGGCCAGCATCACCTCGGCATGATCGGGTTTGGAGGCGATCTCCTTGACGGCGCTGCCCAATCTGATCGTCATGCCGCGGTCGCGCATCTGATGGATGAAGTCGTCGACGATCTCACGGTCGACGAAATCCAACATGGTATTGCGCGGCTCGACCAGCGTCACCGGCACGTCGAGCGCCGAAAAGATCGTCGCATATTCGACGCCGATGACGCCGGCGCCGATCACCGTCAGCGTGCGCGGCAGGCGGTCGAGCTCCAGCATCTCGTCGCTGTCGAAGATCCGTGTCTTATCGAACGGCACGTCGCGCGGCCGGTGCGGCCGGGTGCCGACCGCGATCAGCGCATGGGCGAAGCCGACCTCGCTGTAGTCGCCGGTGTCGGTGGTCAGGCTGACCTTGTTGGGGCCGAGGAATTTTACCGCGGCGCGCGCACTCTTGACCGTGTTGCGCATGAACTGGTGCTGCAGCACCTCGACCTCATGGTCGAGCGTCTTATGCAGGCGCTCGACCAGATCGCCGACCGAAATGTCCTGCTTGACCCGGTAGCCGCGACCGTAAAAGCCGCGCTCGCGCCAGCCTGAGAGGTTGAGCACCGTCTCGCGCAACGTCTTCGACGGGATGGTGCCGGTATGCACCGACACGCCGCCGAGGCGCCGGCCTCTGTCGACCACCAGCACCGACTTGCCGAGCTTGGCCGACTGCACCGCGGCGCGGCGCCCGGATGGGCCGCTGCCGATGACCAGCATGTCGTAGTCCATGTCGCCCCGTCCCCTCGGCTTGGCGCTTTTTGTTGCGCCGCAGCAAGCTAACGCTATCCGCCCCACAAATTCAACAAGTCACAGACGGCGCCAAGTGCTCCGTCACCATCTACATGGTGGACGGCTCGATCTTGATTCCGCCGCGAACCTTCACCATTTCATCAACAAGCGGCCCCGTGCATTAACCCGGGTTCGATTACGAGGAAATGACATGAACGCTCGCGTTCTCGACGGCGAAATCATCACCAACAGGCTCGAAGATATCAGCGCCTATGAGGGCGTGCGCACGCGGCGCATTCTCGCCTTCGTCATCGATTATTTCATCGTGGCGCTGCTCACCATTCCATTCGCGATCCTGGTGTTCCTGTTCGGGCTGTTGACGCTCGGCCTCGGCTGGATGCTGTTTTCCATTCTCGTGCCGGCCGTCGCCATCCTCTACATCTGGAACACGCTCGGCAGTAAAGACCAGGCCACCACCGGCATGAAGATAATGGGCATCCGGCTCGACCGACTCGACGGCAGCCCCATCGACGGGCTGACCGCCGTCGTGCATTCGGTGCTGTTTTGGGCCGGCAATGTCATCCTTTCGCCGCTGGTCCTACTGGTGAGCCTGTTTTCCGATCGCAAGCGCACGCTGCACGACCTGCTGCTCGGCACCGTCGTCAGCCGCAGCGGCCGCTGAGCAGACTTTTGAAGCGCGGCCGCAGCCTTTGCGCACAAATGTGAAGACGTCCAATCAACCAGGCTTTCACAATCCTGTTGAATTTTTCGGCGTCCGCGCCAAAGGTAGAGCGATTCGCAGGAGTGTTTCCAAGGCTCGATGACGCAGCACCCGACCCAGTCGCCGCAGTTCTTTCTGACCGCGCCCTCGCCATGTCCCTATCTCGAGGGCCAGTTCGAGCGCAAGGTGTTCACACACCTGGTCGGCGACAAGGCCCCGGAGATGAACGATCTGCTGACGCAGGGCGGTTTCAGGCGCTCGCAGAACATCGCCTACAGGCCGGCTTGCGAGACCTGCCGCGCCTGTGTGTCGGTGCGCATCCTGGCGCAGGAATTCACCGCCAGCCGAAACATGAAACGCGTCATACAGCATAATTCGGATCTGGTCGGCGCCATGCACGACGCCGAGCCCTCCACCGAGCAGTATTCGCTGTTCCGCAGCTATCTCGACGCCCGCCACCGCCGTGGCGGCATGTCCGACATGACCGTGCTCGACTACGCCATGATGGTCGAGGATACCCATGTCGACACCAAGGTCATCGAATACCGTCGCCGCGGACCCGACAGCTTCATCACCGGCAAGGGCCAGGGCGAGCTGATCGCCGTGGCGCTCACCGACAAGATGGCCGATGGCCTGTCGATGGTCTATTCCTACTTCAATCCGGACTTCGAGGACCGCTCGCTCGGCACCTTCATGATCCTCGACCACATCGCCCGCGCCAGGGCGATGGGCCTGCCCCATGTCTATCTCGGCTACTGGGTCAACGGCTCGCGCAAGATGAATTATAAGATGCGCTTCCAGCCGCAGGAGCATCTCGGCCCGAAAGGCTGGGAACGCTACAATCACGAAGCGGTTTCGCGCTGAACTTCGCTTTCGGTATTCACTCATAATTGTTTCGAGGAGGATGCCCGCTGGGCTTCCGGCCGATCGGCTGGAAACCGGGCAGGTCAATTTTGCGCCTCCAAGCCTACGCGAGAATTGCCGCATGTCTTCCCACAACGACCACCAGAGAGGCCTTCTGATCACCGCCATCGGCGGGCTGACGCTGACCGTCGACATTCCGCTGATCCGGCTCGCCGACGGCGAGGCATGGACGATCCTGCTGTTGCGCACCGGCACGACCTTCGTCGCCACGCTCATCATCTGGGCCGTCTGGCGCTCGCTGAGCGCAAAGGCGCCGCAGCTTATCCCGGGCTGGTCAGGGCTCATCGTTGCCGCCCTCTACGGGCTCGGCTCGATCGCCTTCATCACCGGCGTCTACAACACCTCGACCGCCAACCTCGTTTTCATCCTGGCCTTCACAACCATGTTCGCGGCCCTTTTGTCATGGCTGTTCCTGAAGGAGAGGCCACGGCCCCTGACGCTTGCAGCGCTGGCGCTGATGATCGTCGGCGTGACGATCATTGTCGGCGATTCCGTTGGAACCGGACATCTCTTCGGCGACCTGGTGGCGCTATGCTCGGCTTTCATGATCGCCGCGGCCATTACCATCTCGCGCGCAAGCGGCAAGGATATGGGTTTCACGGCGCTGATCGGAGTGGTCCTGCCGCTGGCCGTCGCCACCCTGATGGTTTCCAAGGTGGGTTTCCACGTCAACGCGCCGTGGTGGATCGTCTTCAACGGTGCCGTCATCATGCCGATCTCTTTCTTCTGCCTCGCCAACGGCCCGAAATACATCTCCGGGCCGGAAGTGGCGATGTTCTACCTGTTAGAAACCGTGCTGGCACCGGTCTGGGTGTGGATGATCTTCGCCGAAGCGCCGTCGCGCAACAGCCTGATCGGCGGCGCGATCCTAATCATGACTTTGATCGGCCATTCGCTCTGGCAGTTGCACGAGGGGCGCAAACGCCGCGCCACGTTCGCCGTCAGTCACCCGGCCTGATTCTTTCTCGCGGCGGCGCGCTCGGCGACAATTTCGATCTGCGGCGGCGCGTCATCGTGCTCCGCCGGTTCGGCGGCAGCGAGTTCATCGGTCAGTTCCACTTCGCGCAGCCATTCGCGCCAGATTGCGACCAGCAGGGCCATCAGCACCGGGCCTATGAACAGGCCGAGAAAACCCATCGTCTTGACGCCGCCGATCAGGCCGAAAAAGGTTGGCAGGAAGGGCAGCTTTATCGGCCCGCCGACCAGCTTCGGGCGCAATGTCTTGTCGACGATGAAGAGTTCGACCGCGCCCCAGATGAACAGCGCCAGCCCCGCCATCGGCGAGCCGCTGGCGGCGAGATAGATCGAGACCAGCGTGAAGGACAGGGGCGCGCCGCCGGGGATCAGCGCCATGATGCCGGTCAGCGCGCCGAGCGTCACCGGCGAAGGCACGCCGGCCAACCAGTAAGCGATGCCCAGCACCAGCCCCTCGCCGATGGCGATAACGGTCATGCCGGTCACCGTCGAGGAGATCGTCGCCGGCACCACGCGTGAGATCCGTTCCCATCTGGCCGGCAGGATGCGTTCGCCGAGGCGATCGACCTGTCCGGCGAAATGCTCGCCATCGCGATAGGCGAAGAACAGCGCGATCATCATGAACAGCAGCGTCAGCAAAAGGCCGAAGGCGCTGCCGCCGGCGGCAAGCACGCCGCGGTAGATGCTGCCGATATTGGCGCCGCTGATCAGCTGGATCAGTTCGCCGATACCGCCAGGGTGGCCAACGTTGACCGTCCATTGTTCATTGAGCCATTCGCCCACCACCGGCATGGTGGCGATCCAGTGCGGCGTCGGCGCACCGTAGCGGTTGGTCTCGATCGACCAGTTGACCCATTCGCGCACCTCATTGATGGCGTAGGTGCCGGCAAGCGCGATCGGCACCACCAGGAAGGTTAGGATGAACAAGATCGCAAGCGTCGCCGCGATCGTGCGGTTGCCGCCGACGCCGGCGAGCAGCCGTCGGTAGAGCGGCCAGCTGGCGAAGGCGATCACCAGGGCGGCAAGGACCGGAAACAGGAAGCCGTGGAAGAAGTAAACGCCAGCGGCAACGATCAGCACCAGGAGCCAGCGCGCCGCCGACAGCGGCGGAATGACAGCGGCCCTGAGCGGCGTCGACAGGCCAAACAGGCGCTGCTGCCGCTCCGGCTTCTGTATCCTGACTTCCTTCAAGCGCCCAATTCTCCCTGGCCCAACGCGTCGCTTATGCACTGATATAGTGCAGCAATCGTGACGACATTCCAAATGTTTGGGTGGAGCTGCTAATCTCCCCGCTTGAGGAGGAGATGGCCGGCAGGCCAGGGGGTCGCCGAGCGTGAGACGCCGGCCTCCTCTGTCTGCGATACGTGAGGCGCCAGTCCCCTCCGTCTGCGATAAGGGTCGTGTCTGGACGTTCCGACCCCCTCTGTCGCCTTCGGCGACATCTCCCCCTCAAGGGGGGAGATACCGCTTCACCCAAATTTCCCCGTGCGCGGGAAACCCTTCGGCACCATGCGGCCGGCCGAGGCGCGGGCGCTGATCCATTCGGCAAGCTCGTCACGCGATTTGATGAAGGTGCGATCTGCCGAATCCTGCCAGGACAGGCCGCTTGCGAGCGTGAAGGTCTTGAGGTCGAGGACGCCGCCATCCTTGTACTTCTGCAGGCGCACGCCCTTGCCGCGTCCCATCTCCGGGATTTCGGCCAGCGGGAACACCAGCATCTTGCGATTCTCGCCGACAATGGCGAGATGGTCGCCCGCGACGCTCACGCAGCGCTGGGCTTCGTCTGGCGCCTTGACGTTCATCACCTGCTTGCCCTTGCGGGTGTTGGCGACGACCTCTTCTTCCGGCACGATGAAACCGTTGCCGTCATGCGATACCAGCAGCAGCTTGCGCTTGGGATCGTGGACGAAGGCGGTGACGATATCCTGGTCGTTGTCCATGTCGACGATGATGCGGATCGGCTCGCCATGGCCACGCCCGCCGGGCAGCCGGTCGGCGCCGATCGTGTAGAACTTGCCGCCGGTGGTGAAGACCAGCACCTTGTCGGTGGTCTGGGCGTGGAAGGCGAGCTTGAGGCTGTCGCCTTCCTTGAAGGTCAGGGCCGAGTGGTCGGTCAGATGGCCTTTCATTGCCCTCAGCCAGCCCTTTTCCGAAACGACCACGGTGACCGGCTCGCGCTCGATCATGGCGTGGGCGATATCGGTCAGGTCATGCTCGGGTGCGTCGGCGAACTCGGTGCGGCGTTTGCCGATGTCGGTCTCGGGCCCGTATTTCTGGCGAACATTGGCGACTTCCCACTTGATCGTCGCCCACTGCTTGGCGTCGGACGCAAGCAGTGCCTCGATCTGCTTCTTCTCGCCGGTCAGGCCATTGAATTCCTCGCGGATTTCGAATTCCTCGAGCTTGCGCAGCGCCCTCAGCCGCATGTTGAGGATGGCTTCAGCCTGGGTGTCGGTGAGTGACCAGCGAGCCATCATCACTTGCTTGGGCTCGTCCTCCTCGCGGATGATCCTGATCACCTCGTCGATGTTGAGGTAGGCAATCAAATAGCCGGCGAGGATCTCCAGCCGCCGCTCGATCTCGCCGAGGCGGTGCTTGGAGCGGCGGATCAAGACGTCGCGGCGGTGCTCCAGCCATTCCTTGAGCACACCTTTCAGCGACAGCACGTTCGGCACCTTGCCGCGCGACAACACGTTCATGTTGAGCGGAAAGCGGCTTTCGAGCTCGGTCAGCTTGAACAGCGATTCCATCATGATGCCGGGATCGACCGAGCGGCTCTTCGGCACCAGCACGACGCGGATGTCCTCGGCGCTCTCGTCGCGGATATCCTCGAGCAGCGGCAGCTTGCGTGCCATCAAGAGCTCGGCGATCTTTTCGATCAGCCTGGCCTTCTGGACGCCATAGGGAATTTCGGTGACGACAATGTTCCAGGTGCCCCTGCCCTGATCCTCCTGGCTCCATTTCGCCCTGACGCGAAAGCCGCCGCGACCCGTTTCGTAGGCTTCGAGGATCGAGGCTCGGCTGTCGACGATGATGCCGCCGGTCGGGAAATCCGGCCCCTGGACGAAGTCCATCAGCTTGGTGACGGGCGCATCCGGATGATCGATCAGGTGAAGCGCGGCGTCGCAAAGCTCGGCCGCATTGTGTGGCGGGATCGAGGTCGCCATGCCGACGGCGATGCCGGACGAGCCGTTGGCGAGCAGATTCGGGAAGGCGCCGGGCAGCACGGCCGGCTCCTCGTCTTCCTCGTTGTAGGTCGGGCGGAAATCGACCGCGTCCTCGGTGATGCCTTCCAAAAGCAGCGTCGACACTTCGGTCATGCGCGCTTCGGTGTAGCGCATGGCGGCGGCGTTATCGCCGTCGATATTGCCAAAATTACCCTGCCCGTCGACCAGCGGGTAGCGCATCGAAAAATCCTGCGCCAACCGCACCAAGGCGTCGTAGATCGACTGGTCGCCATGCGGATGGAATTTGCCCATCACCTCGCCGACGATGCGGGCGCATTTGGCAAAACCCTGGTCGGGGTTGAGCCGCAACAAGCGCATGGCATGCATGATGCGACGATGCACCGGCTTCAATCCGTCGCGCACGTCCGGCAGCGCCCGGTGCATGATGGTCGACAGCGCATAGGCGAGATAGCGCTCTTCCAGCGCCTTCTTCAGATCGACGGGCTCGATATTGTCGCCGCCGCCACTCTCGGGCGGCAAAAGCCTTTTTCCCATGGGCTGGCACTAGCCGAGCGGGTGATTCGCGGCAAGAGGCACCGGTATGCCTCCTCCTAAAGTGCGTCGCGTTCGACCGGCCTCATGCGACGCTTTAGGTCCTTGTTTTGATGCGTGTCGTCATCGCAAAACCGCAGCACACTTAGCGCGACGTCCATTATGCAACAGGAATTGGAAGCGTCGCGACGCCGGCCAACATCAACCCGTTACATCCTGCTTCTATCGCAAGCCTGATGGATCGGGTTTGCCTTTGGCCGCGATTTTCCATCATTGTGCCGAGGCCCGCCTTTTTCCGGTCCAGTTCGTCGCCGAATGGTGACGACGCGACGATTTGAAAAGAATTTCAGGACACTCTCAGGGGAGCTCTCGATGACGATCAGACACTCGACACTTATTAAAAGACTGGCTTTTTCGACCTTTTTGCTGACGCTGCCGCTGAATGCGGCATTCGCGCAGGATACCGCGGTCGCCGACCGGCTGAAGGCTGCCCTCGCCGCCCAGGGTGTCGACCTCTCCTGGACCGGAGTAACCGGCGACACCTCCAGCATGGTTCTGCAAGGCGTAGCGGTCAAACCGGCGGCCGAAAAGGAGGCGCTCAAGATCGGCGACGTCAAGCTCGAAGGCGTGACCGAAGCCAATGGCGGCTATCAAATCGCGACCGTATCGACGTCGCCGTTCGAGCACAGCGAAGATGGCGTCACGCTCAATCTCAGCCCCTTCGTCATCCACGACATGACGGTTCCGGCCGAAGGCGCAACCGGTCCGTTGGGCTCGCTGATGATTTACAAATCGGCCGAGCTCGACAACATGACCGTCAAGGTGGCCGACAAGACCGCTTTCTCGATGGACGGGCTTGCCATCGCAATCACGCCGCCGGCCGACGGCAAGGCCCTGGCGTTTTCCGGCACCACGGAAAAATTCACTGCCGACCTGACACTGGTCGAAGATCCGAAGTCCAAGGAAGTCATCAACGCGCTCGGCTACCAGAACATAACAGGCAATCTGGAGATGGAAGGCACCTGGCAGCCTACCGACGGCAGGATGGACTTGTCGAAATACGAAATATCGGTCGACAATGCCGGCACGCTCGGCATGACCTTCGATCTCGGCGGCTACACGCTGGACGTCATCAAATCACTGCAGGAGATGCAGAAGAAGATGGCGGCGCAGCCCGAAGGCGCCGACAATTCGGCGCAAGGCATGGCCATGCTCGGGCTGCTGCAGCAGCTTTCGTTCAACAGCGCCTCGATCCGCTTCGACGACGATTCGCTGACCAAAAAGGTGCTCGATTATGCCGGCAAGCAGCAAGGCATGTCCGGCAAGGACATCGCCAACCAGGCCAAGGCAATCGTGCCCTTCGGCATGGCGCAGCTCAACAATCCAGAACTGACGGCGCAGGTTTCGGCCGCGGTCAACAAGTTCCTCGATGATCCGCAAAGCATCGAGGTCTCGGCCGAGCCGCCGGCGGCGGTGCCGTTCGCACTGATCATGGCGGGCGCCATGTCCAACCCGCTCGACCTGCCGAAAACGCTCGGCGTGACGGTTACGGCAAACGAAGACTGACCGAGACAGGCTTCAAGCAAAAAGCCCGGCAGCGATGCCGGGCTTTTTATGAATCAACAGCATCAGTTCGGAGCGTTTTCTAAACCTCTTTCTTCGTCGCCACGACGCGCAGCGACAATTCGCGAAGCTGCTGCGGGCTGGCCTCCGACGGCGCGTTCATCAACAGGTCGTAGGCCTGCTGGTTCATCGGGAACATCGTCACTTCACGCAGGTTCCTGGCGCCGACCAGAAGCATGACGACGCGGTCGATGCCGGCCGCCATGCCGCCATGCGGCGGCGCGCCATACTGGAAGGCGCGATAAAGGCCGCCGAAGCGCTCCTCGACCGTCGCGCGGTCCAGCCCGACCGTCTCGAACGCCTTGACCATGGTTTCGGGCAGATGGTTGCGGATGCCGCCTGAGGCGATCTCGAAACCATTGCAGACCATGTCGTACTGGAACGCCTTGATGCCGAGCAGATCCTCGCCGTTAAGCGCATCGATGCCACCTTGTGGCATCGAGAACGGATTGTGCGCGAAGTCGATCTTCTTCTCCTCCTCGTTCCATTCGAAGAACGGGAAGTCGACGATCCAGCACAGTTCGAAGCGATCACGGTCGACAAGATTGAGCTCCTCGCCGGCGCGGCTGCGCGCCGCACCCGCGAAGGAGACGAACTTCTTCGGATCGCCGGCGACGAAGAAGGCGGCATCGCCATCGGCAAGGCCGAGTTGCAGGCGGATCGCCTCGGTGCGCTCCTCGCCGATGTTCTTGGCCAGCGGCCCGGCCCCTTCGAGCTTCTCGCCCTCCTTGCGCCAGAAGATGTAGCCGAGGCCGGGCTGGCCCTCGCCCTGCGCCCATGAGTTCATGCGGTCGCAAAAGGCGCGAGACCCGCCGGTCTTGGCCGGAATGGCCCAGACCTCGGCCTTCGGATCGTTGGCAAGGATGTTGGCGAATACCTTGAAGCCGGATTCGCGAAAATGATCCGAGACGGCCTGCATCTCGATCGGGTTGCGCAGGTCCGGCTTGTCGGTGCCGTATTTGCGCATGGCGACATCATAGGCGATGCGCGGAAACTTCTGCGTCACCGGCTTGCCGGCGGCAAAGGTCTCGAACACCCCCCGCATCACCGGCTCCATGGTGGTAAACACATCCTCCTGCTCGACGAAGCTCATCTCCACGTCGAGCTGGTAGAATTCACCCGGCAGACGGTCGGCGCGCGGGTCCTCGTCGCGGAAGCACGGCGCAATCTGGAAGTAGCGGTCGAAGCCGGACACCATGATCAGCTGCTTGTACTGCTGCGGTGCCTGCGGCAGCGCATAGAAAGTGCCGGGGTGG
Organism: Mesorhizobium sp. M0136; assembly: GCF_040322515.1. Classification (NCBI taxonomy): domain Bacteria; kingdom Pseudomonadati; phylum Pseudomonadota; class Alphaproteobacteria; order Hyphomicrobiales; family Phyllobacteriaceae; genus Mesorhizobium; species Mesorhizobium sp. M0136. The sequence goes on along the minus strand of NZ_JAMYTP010000024.1, from coordinate 14,585 downwards.
ATGCGCGACGGCACCAGGAAGTCGCGCGCGCCTTCCGGCGATGAGGCGGTCAGGATCGGCGTCGAGAATTCGGTGAAGCCGACCTCGCCCATCAGCTTGCGCATCTCGGCGATGATTTTCGTCCGCGCCACGATGTTCTTGTGCAGCGTGTCGCGGCGCAGGTCGAGGAAGCGGTATTTGAGGCGGATGTCCTCCGGATAGTCCGGCTCGCCGAAGACTGGCAACGGCAATTCCCTGGCGGCCGACAGCACTTCGATCTCGCGCGCGAAAATCTCGATCTCGCCGGTCGGCAAATTGGGGTTGACGGTGTCGGCGAGGCGCGCCTTGACCTCGCCGTCGACGCGGACGACCCATTCGCCGCGCAAGGACTCGGCGATTTTGAAGGCAGGCGAATCCGGATCGGCAACGATCTGGGTCAGACCGTAATGGTCGCGCAAATCGATGAACAGCAGTCCGCCATGGTCGCGCACGCGATGCACCCAACCCGACAGGCGAACGGTCGAGCCGACATCGACCTTCCTCAACTGGGCACAGGTATGGCTGCGGTAACGATGCATTGTCATTCTTAAAGTCCGGATGTTGGGTTGCGGCCGAGGCATGATGGCCCAGCCTGAAAATTTGCGCGAAAAGCACATGAGAGGGTGCATTTGTCAAGGCAAGCGGCGGCTGGGTCGAGTTCGCGTTCTTCCCGCCCCTATCTCACCGGCATCAATTTATGCCAGAGGCGTCAATCTGAGTTCGCTGCTCTGTGCCGGCAGTTCAACTATGCACTCACCCCTTCACCCCGCCCGCCGTGAGACCGGAAATGATCTTGCGCTGGAAGATGAGAACGAGGACGACAAGCGGCACGGTGACGATCACCGATGCGGCCATAATGTTGCCCCAGGGGATCTCGAACTGCGAGCTGCCGGAGAGCAGCGCGATCGCCACCGGCACGGTTCGCTGCTCGTTGCTGGAGGTAAACGTCAGGGCGAACAGGAACTCGTTCCAAGCACCGATGAAGGCGAGGAGCCCGGTGGTCGCCAGCGCCGGCCACATCAGCGGCAGGAAGACGCGGCTGATGATGATCCAGGGCGTGGCGCCATCGAGGATCGCCGCTTCCTCCAGTTCGATCGGCAGGTCGCGAACGAAGGCGGTGAGAACCCAGACGGTGAACGGCAAGGTGAAGATCATGTAGGACAAGATCAGCGCGAACGGCGAATTGTAGAGGCCGAAGATGCGGATCAGCTCGAAAAGCCCGGCAAGCACCGCCAATTGCGGGAACATCGAGACGGACAGGATGATGAGGAGCAGCGCCGAACGGCCTCTGAAGCGGATGCGCGCCAGTGCATAGGCGGCGGTGACGCCGAGGAACAGCGAAATGAAGACAACCGCGCTCGAGATGAACAGCGAGTTCACGAGATTGCGCAAGAAGGTCCCCTCGGTGAATACGGTCCTGTAGTTGCTGAAGGTAATCGTCGTCGGCCAATAGTCGACCTGGAAGAGCGCCGTCCCCGATTTCAGGCTGGTGATGATGGCGTAGTAAAACGGGAACACCGCGACGACGATGATAATGGCGACGAGGAGGTAGAAAGCCGTGCGCTTGACGATCCACATGGTCAGTAGTCCCCCATGATCAATAGTCCTTGTCCAGTCTTATCCGGCCGAGCCAAAGAACGAGCATGGTCAGCAGAGCGAGGATAAGGAAGAGAAGCGTCGAGGCGGCGGAACCGGAAGCGAACTTGTCGAACTCAAACAGGCTCTCGCGGGCAAACACCGACATAGACTTGGTGTGTATGTTGTTTGGCGTGAGCACGTAGATCAGATCGAAGATGCGCAGGGCATCGAGACCGCGAAAGATCATGGCCACCATCAACGCCGGTCGGATGAGCGGCAAGGTGATCTTCCCGAAAACTCTCCACGCGCCGACGCCGTCGAGCTTGGCGACCTCGTAGATTTCTTGTGGAAGCATCTGGAGGCCGGCGAGAATGAGAAGCGCCATGAACGGGGTCGCTTTCCAGATGTCGACAACGAGGACGGCGACCATCGCCGTGTCGGCGCTTGCCGTCCAGGCGATTTTTGTGCTGATCAGGCCGAGCTTGAGCAGGACGTCGTTGATGATGCCGAACTGGTCGTTGAGCATCCACTGCCACATTTTCGCCGAGACGATCGTCGGGATGGCCCAAGGGATTAGAATCGCGGCGCGCACGATGCCGCGGCCGCGAAACCTCGTGTTGAGCACCAGCGCAACGATCATGCCGAGCACCGTCTCGCAGGTCACCGAAATCACCGCGAAGCGCACGGTATTCCAGACGGCGCGCCACCAGACCGGATCGGCGAGAAGCCCGTCGTAGATGACGCGGCCGCTCGGCATTTGCACGACGGAGAAATAGTTGGCGAAGCCAACCCAGCGGCGGGCTTCGAGGTCGGCGAGCGAGGCATCGGTGAAGCCGAAATAGATCGTGCGCATCAACGGCCAGCCGGCAACGGCGGCGAGCACGATGAGCATCGGGGCAAGCAGCAGCCATGCCGAGCGCGCACGCTGACGCGCCAGCATCGAGCCTGACCGCGGCGAGGTCACCAGGCGGTGCCTTTGAGCCTGGTCAAGGAGAACTCCAGATCGGCAAGGTTGTCGGCGGCCGTGCCCTCGCCGGAAATGGTGTTGTGGACGGCGGTCCAGAACTCGCTCGATGCCTCATTGTACCTGCTCTTGGCTTGGGCCGAGGGACGCGGCACCGCGTTGAGGACGACTTCCTTCCAGCGCGGAATCACCGGCTGGGCGCTGGCGATGTCGGCATCGTCATAGAGTGCCTGGATGGTCGGCAGATATGCCCCCTTCAAGGCGCGGTACTTCTGCATCTGCGGCGAGGCGATCCATTTGACCAGATCGATCGCTGCATCCGGGTTCTTCGAATATTTGGAAACCGCGAGATTCCAGCCGCCAAGCGTTGCTGCCGGGCGGGCGCCCTCGCCCGACCCCGGCGGCAGCGTGGTCACCTCGAACTTGCCTTTGATGGGGGAGCTTTCGCTGTTGCCAAGCGCGTAGGCATAGGGCCAGTTGCGCATGAAGACGGCGTTGCCTGTCTGCCAGACTCCGCGCGACTCTTCTTCCTGATAGGCCAGAACGCCGGGCGGCGAGATGGTTCCCACCCAGCTCCTCGCCATTTCCAGCGCCGCAACTGCTTGCGGATTGTTGATGGAGATCGTGCCATCCGGCTCGATAATCTGGCCGCCGCCGTTCGACTTCACCCATTCGAGTGCATCGCAGGTCAGCCCCTCATAGGCGTTGCCCTGGAAAACGAAGCCCCACATGTCCTTGCTGCCGGCGTCGCGCTCCTTGTCCATGACAAGCTTGGCGGTGTCGGCAAGCTCGGCCCAGCTGGCCGGGACCCTGGCGCCGTATTTGTCGAGGAGATCCTTGCGGTAGTAGAGCGCCGGAGCGTCGGTGAATATCGGCAAGGCGACCAGCTTGCGGTCCACGGTCTGCGATTTGATGATCGATGGGAAATGGGCGCCAACGACATCCTTGGTCGCTTCGGTCAGGTCGATGAACTGCCTTGCAAGCTGGGGGGCCCAGATGATGTCCGTTTGATAGACGTCGACGTCGCTGCTTCCGGCGGCAAGCCAGAGCCGGTATTGGCCAAACTGGTCCGTCGCCGAGGGAGGCAGCGGAACGACGCTAACCTTATTGCCGGTCTTCTTCTCGTATTGATCGAGGATCTCGCGAAGGATTCTCTGGCCGTTGCCGGTATCGCCCGATACCATGACGAGGTCGACAGCCCGCGCCGGCCCGGCCGCCAGAACTGCGGCCATGGCAAATGCCGCAAATGCGGGATGAAATTTCATGACGGCGGACCTCTCTTTGGAGCTTCAGGCCGGGCAACAGAAACGGACGTCGATGCCCGACACCGCCTCCGCACACCGGCAACTCACAAGACGCTTTTTCGCCCACCAGCACTGAACTACAAAGATACGCCTTGGTTCCAACACGGAGGGTCCGGCGCCACGCGGCAGCCCCCGGCTGGCCCCAACGCCGCCGGGAATTGTCGCTGGTATTGGCGAAGGCGATGGTTCAAGAAGGGATCAACGACAGGCTTTCCTTCATGTCTTCCATCCGCCCGCTGATCCCGCTCCTGATCGCCGCCGGCATCCTGCTCGGCGGCAACGGCCTGCAGAGCACCTTGATTGCGCTGCGTGGTGCGCAGGAAGGTTTTCCCGCTTCCTCGATCGGCCTGATGGGCACGTTCTATTTCGCCGGCTTCCTGCTCGGCTGCCTTGCCGTGACGCGCATCATGAAGTCGGTCGGCCATGTGCGCGCCTTTTCGGCACTGGCGGCGATCGCCTCGGCGGGGACGCTGCTTCTGGTGCTGGTCATCGATCCGGTGATGTGGTGCGCCGTGCGCTTTGCCGGCGGGTTCTGCTTCGCCGGCTTGTTCACAATCATGGAAGCCTGGCTGAATTCCGGTGTCACCAACACCGACCGGGCGCGGGTGCTTGCCATCTACCGGATGGTCGACATCGGCTCGGTGACGGGCGCCCAGTTCCTGATCCCGATCTTCGGCGCCGGCGGCTTTGCCATCTTCGCCATCATGTCGATCATGATCACGCTCTCGCTGGTGCCGGTGTCGCTCGGCGACCGTTCCAATCCTGCCCCGCCCGAAGAGGTCAAGCTCGATTTGGCCCGCGTCTGGCGGATCTCGCCGCTCGGCTGCTTCGGCTGTATCGCCGTCGGCGTCACGAACAGCGCTTTCCGCACCCTGTCGCCGGTCTATGCCGAGCAGATCGGCATGTCTGTCGCCGACGTCGTCACCTTCGTCAGCGTCGGCATTTTCGGCGGCGCCATCATCCAGTACCCGCTCGGCTATCTCTCCGACCGCTGGGACCGGCGCTCGGTGCTGCTGATGACGACGTGCTGTGCGATGGTGGCGGCACTGGCCCTGGCATTCGTGGCAGGCGGCAGCCCGTTCCTCAACTTCCTGCTCGTCTTCATCTTCGGCTGCTTCGCCATGCCGCTCTATTCGCTGTCGGCGGCGCATTCCAACGACCGCGCCGACAAGGGCGAGTTCGTGCTGATCAACGCAGCCTTGATGCTGTTTTATTCCTTCGGCGCCATCGGCGGGCCGTTCGCAGCCTCGACGGTGATGCAATTTTTCGGGCCGAGCGCGCTGTTCGTGTTCAGCGCCACCGTCTATGCGATCTTCGTGGCCGTCATCCTTTACCGGATGCAGGCGCGCTCCGCCGTGCCGGCCACCCATCGCAGCCGCTTTACGGCGCTGTTGCGCACGTCGACGGTTTTTGCCCGGTTGGCGAAGCGGAATGCCGATCCCGATGAACCCGCAAAGCCTGGATAGAGGTGCTTACGCTTGACGAAAGCGCGCGCGGCTGAAATTGAAAGAGACCCTATTCCCTTGCCAAAAGCGATTTGATGCACGTCATCACCACTCAGAAAGAACTCGAGACCGCTATTGCCGCTTTCGAAAAGGCGGAATTCGTCACCGTCGATACCGAATTCATTCGCGAAACGACCTTCTGGCCGATCCTGTGCCTGATCCAGATGGCAGCGCCCGGGGTGACGGCGCTGATTGATCCGCTGTCGCCCGACATCGACCTGAAACCGTTCTTCAGGCTGATGGCCAACGAGGCGATCGTCAAAGTCTTCCATGCGGCGCGGCAGGACATCGAAATCATTGTGCATCTCGGCGATCTGGTGCCGCATCCGGTGTTCGACACCCAGGTCGCGGCAATGGTCTGCGGCTTCGGCGACAGCGTTTCCTACGACCAGTTGGTGCAGCGCATCACCGGCGCGCGGCTCGACAAGTCCTCGCGCTTCACCGACTGGCGCCACCGTCCGCTGTCCGAAAAGCAGCTCGACTACGCGCTCGCCGACGTCACCCACCTGATCGAGGTGTACAAGCATCTCAGCGCCGAGCTGGTGCGGGAAAACCGCGCCCACTGGCTGAACGAGGAGATGGACGTGCTGACCTCGCGCGAGACCTACGATCCGCATCCCGAGGATGCCTGGAAGCGGCTCAAAATGCGGCTGCGCAAGCCGCAGGAACTGGCGATCGTGCAGGCGGTGGCGGCCTGGCGCGAACGCGAAGCGCGCGAGCGCGACGTGCCGCGCGGCCGGGTCCTCAAGGACGATGCGATCTACGAAGTGGCGCAGCAGGCGCCGCGCGACGCTGCGGCGCTGAGCAAGCTGCGCACCACGCCGAAGGGCTGGGAACGCTCTTCGACGGCGACGGCATTGCTTGGCGCAGTCAACGCTGCCCTTGCCCTGCCCAGGGAAGAGATGCCGAAGCTGCCGAAGAGCTTCCAGCCGCCGGAGGGGTCGAGCGCCGCGGCGGAGTTGCTGAAGGTGCTGCTGCGGATCGTTGCCGAAAGGGAAGGCGTCGCCTCGAAGGTACTCGCCTCCAGTGACGACATCGACCGCATCGCTGCCGAGGGCGAGGAAGCCGACGTGCCGGCATTGCAAGGCTGGCGGCGTGCCGTTTTCGGCGAGGCCGCGCTCAAGCTGGTGCGCGGCGAACTCGCCATCAGGTTCGACAAGCGCAAGATCGCGGTGTTCGATTTGTAGCCTTGAGCTTGCTCAGACTAAGCCGAGCAGATGCAGCGCCAGCCATATCCAGCCAAGTGCGAGAACGACCGCGCCCAGGTAGAATGCCCTGCTGCGCAGGATTAGCCGATTGCTGGTCAAGTGGACCGATGCGTGAAGATAGCGGGAGACGACAAAGATCCACATCAGTGTCAAAGTCAGATAATTGACGCCATTGGTCACGTGCAGCGTCAAGCATAAGACGTAGAAAAGCACCGGCAGTTCGAACTGGTTGCTCAGATTGTTGGCGACGGTGATACTGGACCCAGGCTCCGTCGAGCGCGTCTTGAACTGGCCGGTCTTGGCTTCGCCCGATCTGACCGCGCCATGGCGGCGCCGGCCCATTACGACATAGACGATATAGACCAGCAGCACCTGCGCCAGCATCGGCCAGAAGATCGCGGTCTGGTTCAAGACGCCCCCTGTCGTTGTCACCCAGCCTTCAAGGCCGTTTCTGAGCCATCAGAATGAAAGCCGCAATGACGGTCCCCGGTATCGCCAGCAGGGCGAATTTGGTGACGATCAGCGCCGAGGCGAAGGATAGCGAATCCGGATTGGCCGACAGAAAATCGGACAAAAGACGAGCCACGGCGATGTTCTGGGCATAGTCGGCGAGCGTGTAGGGCAGCACCAGCACAGCTGCGAATGTCGCCTGCGTTTGCGCAGGCAGTGCATGGAAATTCTTCAGCCGCCGGCCCGTGGCCAGGATCAGGCTGACCATCGTCAGCGACAGCAGCGCCGGAAACAGCAGGTCGAAGGTCAGGTAATGCCAGACGAGGATAATCTCGCTGCCGCGCCGGCCGAGAGCCGTTAGCCAGGCCATGCCCTCATCCGGAGTGAAACCGGCATAGCGCATGTCGAGCGACGGCAGACCGCCGCTCAATCGGCGAAAATAGAGGAACTCCATCGCCGTCATGATGATGAAAACCGCCACTGTGGCGACACAGAGTGCGGCCGCGTGGCGCGACAGCCGCAGGATCATTGCCGCCAGATTGCGCCAAGACGCATGACGGTCAGGCTCCGCCAGGATAATTCGGGCTTTCGCGGGTAATCGTGACGTCATGGGCGTGGCTTTCACGAAGTCCGGCATTGGATATCCGCACAAAAGTGGCGCGCTCGCGGAAATCGGCAAGGTCGCGGCCACCGACATAACCCATAGCGGCTTTCAGGCCGCCTGCAAGCTGGTGCAGCACGCCAGACACAGGTCCTTTGTACGGCACCTGCCCTTCGATGCCTTCCGGGACCAGTTTCAGCGTGTCGCGCACCTCGGCCTGGAAATAACGATCGGCGGAGCCGCGCGCCATCGCGCCGACCGAACCCATGCCGCGATAGGCTTTGAAGGAGCGGCCCTGATGCAGATAGACCTCGCCGGGGCTCTCGTCGGTGCCGGCCAGCAGCGAGCCAATCATCGCCGCGCTGGCCCCGGCGGCCAGCGCCTTGGCGAGATCGCCCGAATATTTGATGCCGCCATCGGCAATAACCGAAACGCCCGATTTCTGCGCCGTCTCGACTGCCGACATAATTGCCGAGAGCTGCGGCACGCCGACGCCGGCGACGATACGGGTGGTGCAGATGGAGCCTGGTCCGATGCCGACCTTGACCGCGTCGGCGCCGGCATCGATCAGCGCCAAGGTGCCTTCCGCGGTGGCGACGTTGCCGGCCAGGATGCGAACCGAGTTGGACAGCTTCTTGGCCCGCGTCACGGCATCCAGAACGCGCTGCGAATGACCGTGCGCGGTGTCGATCACCAGAAGGTCGACGCCGGCATCGATGAGGCGCTCGGCCCTTTCGAAACCGTCATCGCCGACGCTGGTGGCGGCGGCGGCGCGCAAGCGCCCCTGCGCATCCTTGGTGGCGTGCGGGTTGAGCTGCGACTTCTCGATGTCCTTGACCGTGATCAGCCCGACGCAATTGCCGTCCCGATCGACCACAACCAGCTTCTCGATGCGGTGCTGATGGAGCAGCCGCTTGGCCTCGTCCTGATCGACGTTCTCCTTGACCGTGATCAGGTTCTCGCGGGTCATCAGTTCATAGACCTTTTGCGCCGGATCGGACGCGAAGCGGACGTCGCGGTTGGTCAGGATGCCGACGAGCCGGCCGACCGTGTGGCCGCCGGTGCCGCCGTTCTCGACCACCGGAATGCCCGAAATGCTGTAGGTGCGCATCAGGCCCAACGCATCGGCAAGCGTCGCCTCGGGACCGATGGTGACCGGGTTGACCACCATGCCGGATTCGAATTTCTTCACCTGCCGCACCTGCTCGGCCTGTTCGGCCGGCGAGAAATTGCGGTGGATGACACCGATGCCGCCGGCCTGGGCCATGGCGATGGCGAGCCGCGCCTCGGTAACCGTGTCCATGGCGGCCGACAGGATCGGCACGTTGAGGTCGATGTCGCCGGCGATGCGGGTGCGGATGTCGGTCTCGCCGGGCATGACCTCGGAATGACCCGGCTGCAGCAGCACGTCGTCAAAGGTCAGCGCCAATGCGCCGGTGGACGTCTCGATGATTTTTGCCATGGCCAGCCCTCGGAATGCAGGAAAGGCGCTCGCCCTGATGGACAGCGCCGACTCGTCTTCTTCCCTTTCAGGATTGGCGCTGGCTCGTAACACGTCCCGTCGCCGTTGAAAAGCCGATGGTTGCGTAGTGGCAAAGCTGCATTTGCCGCAGGTGCTGCACGACCTGCGGTCGCACAAACGTGACGGCAAATTAATGCGACATCCGGGCCAAGCCATGATAACCGCCCTATCTGTCGGTTTGGCCCCCAAGGCCGGCAAGCAATCGCGACGCACATTTCAAGGCCGGATCCATCGTGAACCGCACCATTCCGCTTATCCTGGCGGTCGCTCTTTTCATGGAAAACATGGATTCGACCATCATTGCGACATCGTTGCCGGCGATCGCCATCGACATCCACACCAGCCCGATCGCGCTCAAGCTGGCGCTGACCGCCTATCTGGTATCGCTGGCGATCTTCATTCCGATCAGCGGCTGGATGGCCGACCGCTTCGGCGCCAAGAATGTCTTCCGTGCCGCGATCGCCGTGTTCATCGTCGGTTCGGTCGGGTGCGCCATTTCCAATTCGCTGCCGGCTTTCGTGGTCTCACGCTTCCTGCAAGGCATTGGCGGTGCCATGATGACGCCGGTCGGACGCCTGGTGCTGGTACGCGCGACGCCGAAAAGCGAACTCGTTGCCGCCATGTCGTGGCTGACCGTCCCGGCTCTGGTCGGCCCGCTGGTCGGCCCGCCGGTAGGCGGCTTCATCACGACCTATTTTTCCTGGCACTGGATTTTTCTGATCAACGTGCCGATCGGGCTGATCGGGATCTGGCTGGCCACGCGTTTCCTGCCAAAGACCGACGCCGCGCAGACGCCGCCGCTCGATTTCACCGGTTTCGTGCTGAGCGGGTTGGCGGCATCGGGCATCGTGTTCGGCCTGTCGGTGGTCAGCTTGCCGGCTCTGCCGCCCGCTGCCGGCTTTGTCACCGTAGCCGTCGGGCTGGCGTCGGCGGTGCTTTACCTGCTGCACGCGCGCCGCGTCAAGAATCCGCTGCTGGCGCTCGAGCTGTTTCGCAATCGGGTGTTCCGCTCGTCGGTGCTCGGCGGCGGACTGTTCCGCATCGGCATTGGTGCCGTACCTTTTCTTTTGCCGCTGATGTTCCAGATCGGTTTCGGGTTGACGCCGTTCCAGTCCGGCATGATCACCTTCGTCTCGGCGATCGGCGCCATAGGCATGAAATTCGTCACCGCGCTGATCTTCAGGGTCGCCGGCTTTCGCCGTGTGCTGATTTCAGGCTCGCTCATCGCTGCCGCGTCCATCGCCATCAACGGCCTGTTCACACCCGACACGCCCTATGGGCTGATCCTCGCCATGTTGCTCGCCGGGGGCTTCATCCGCTCGATGTTCTTCACCGGCATCAACGCGCTTGCCTACGCCGAGATTTCGGCCGCCGACACCAGCAAGGCGACGCCGATCACGGCGGTGTTCCAGCAGTTGGCGATCGCGCTCGGTGTGGCGCTGGCCGGCGGCATCCTGGAAGTGTCGACCACGATCCATGGCGGCCCGTTGACGCTGGCCGACTTTCACACCGCCTTCTTCATCGTGGCGGCGGTGTCGGCGGCGGCCTCGCTGTCGTTCATGCGGCTGGCCCCGGACGCCGGCAATGCCGTGTCTGGACATGGCCGGCTGACACCGCCAAAGACACTGGAGCCGGTGAGCCCGCCGGGGAGTTGACCTTTCCTCGTGCTACGGACGCCGGAGGGACAGCGCCCCCCTCTGGCCTGCCGGCCATCTCCCCCACGAGGGGGGAGATCGGACGAGACGTCGGTTTTCGCCAATCTCCAGTGTTGCAGGATTAGGCGGCGCGCCGAAGCTGCCAATCTCCCCCCTCATGGGGGAGATGTCCGGCAGGACAGAGGGGGGCGCGAAGGACCGCTACAGAGCGATTTTCACGCCGTGCCGTTTCCGCCTTTAAAATCTTTCGCCAAGAGATACAGCTCCACCGATTCGTCGCGTGAGGCGGGCGGCTTGACGTGATGGACCGAGCGGAAATTCCGCTTGAGTCTCGCCAGCAATTCGTTCTCGGCGCCGCCCTGAAACGTCTTGGCGAGGAAATGTCCGCCCGGCTTCAATACCGACAGCGCGAAATCGGCCGCCACCTCGCACAGATGCATGGTGCGGATGTGGTCGGTCCGCTTGTGGCCGGTGGTGGGTGCGGCCATGTCGGAGAGCACGATATCCGGCTGGCCGCCCAGCGTCTCGCCCAGCTTTTCGGGTGCCTGCGGATCGAGGAAATCCATCAGCAGCACCGGCGCGCCCGGCACCGCGTCCATTTCCAGGTAATCGATGCCGACGACGTTCGGGTGTTCCGCGGTAGATTTCGTACGTGCGGCGGCGACCTGGCACCAGCCGCCGGGTGCCGCACCAAGGTCGATCACCTTCATGCCGGGCTTGAGCAAATGGTGCTTGTCGTCGATCTCGATCAGCTTGTAGGCCGCGCGCGAACGATAACCGTCGGCCTTCGAGCGCTGGACATAGGGATCGTTGATATGGCGCTGCAGCCAGCGGCGCGACGATTCCTTGAGGCCGCTTTTCTTCTTGATCTTCGTCTTCAGCACGCGAATGCCGGCGGAGCTCGGTCTTTCCGGTTTCTTGGTCATTGCTTGATTACTTGTTTGAGCATGATCTTGTCCGAAAACCGGCAGCCACTTTTCGGGATCATGCTCTGCCTCGCCCGCTGTTGCGCCAGACGCCGTCATCGGCCATCAACTCGCTCAGTATGCCCTCGCGCAGGCCGCGGTCGGCGACGCGCAGCCGTTCGGACGGCCAGACGGCACGGATCGCCTCCAATATGGCGCAGCCGGCCAGAACCAGATCGGCGCGGTCGGCGCCGATGCAAGGGTTGGCGACGCGCTGCTGGAAATCCCAGCCGACCAGCTTTTCGACCATGCGGTCGACGCTGTCGCGATCCATCCACAACCCGTCGACGCGGCGGCGGTCGTAGCGTTCGAGATCGAGGTGGACGCCGGCAAGCGTCGTCACCGTGCCCGAGGTGCCGAGCAGATGGAATTTCGGGCTGGACAGGAGGTGGCTCAGCCGGTCGCGCCCGTCGAAGGCGCGCAGCCGTATTGCGACATCCTCGACCATGGCGCCAAAGATCTCGCGCGTCACCGTGCGGCCGCCAAAACGCTCGGCCAGCGAGACGACGCCGACCGGCAGCGAGGTCCACGAGACGATGTGGTTGGCGAGCCTTGGCGAGCGTTGGCCGGTGAGGTCGATCAGTGCGATTTCGGACGAGCCGCCGCCGATGTCGAACAGCACGACGCCTTGCGTGTCGCGCTCGACCAGGGAGCCGCAGCCCGACACCGCCAGCCGCGCCTCGGTCTGGCGGTCGATGATCTCGAGCTTCAGGCCGGCCTCGCGCTCGACGCGTTCGAGGAACTCGACGCCGTTGGCGGCGGTGCGGCAGGCCTCGGTGGCGATCAGCCTGGCCTTCCTGACCTTGCGGTTGCGCAATTTGTCGCCGCAGATCTTCAGCGCCTCGACCGCGCGGTCCATTGCAGCCTCGCCGAGCCGGCCATTGGCGGTAAGGCCCTCGCCCAGCCTGACGATGCGCGAGAACGCATCGATGACGCGGAACTGGCCATGGCGCGTCGGCACCGCGACCAGCAGGCGGCAATTGTTGGTGCCGAGGTCGAGCGCGGCAAACACCGGCAATTCCTGCAGCGGTGGCGGCGTCCGGGCACCTTGCCCCGGCCTTGGCAAGGCTGGAGGCAATTGCGCGATTGAAGCCGATTGCGCGATCGAGGACTGGGGCGCGATCGAAGCCGCCGGCTGGGGCTGGCGAGCGGCCGAGGCCCCGCCGGCGGCGGGCACCGAAGTGCCTGTTATCGCCGGACGAGCCTCGTCGCGTGCGAAAACCTTGCGCCCGCGCCGCCGCTTGCGCCGCTTCTTGGGTTTGCCGTTCTGATGCGGGCCGTTCTGACCCTTGTGATCGTGGGACGTGTCGCCAGCCTGTCCATTGCCGGACCGGGGCTGCACCTGACGGCCGTAGCGTCCGGCGGCTGGGTTTGCCTCGCCGGATGGCGGCGGCGAACCCCTGGACACGCCCACTTCCGGCGCACCAGCGCCGGCTTCGTGGTCTTCCACTGTCGTTCCTTCCGGCGCCGCGCGAACCGGAGACCGGACGCAGCAGGCGCTTTTACATGTTCAAGTTGCGGCCAGACTATCAGCGCCGGGCCGGATCACCAAGAGTGCAAGGGCCGAATTTTGCCGACGGCATGAAGGCGACGACGTTGGGGATCCCTTCTCCCCTTCTTGTGGGAGAAGGAAAGACGCCAGCGCCGCAACGCGCCTTCCCGGTTGAATAGCCGGCTTCAATGAGGCATTTCTGAAATGAACCATTCGGGACCGCGGGCGGTTTTCCTGCTGCGAACCGGACAACGGGTACGGGCTGCAACGCATGATCGTCAGGCAATGAACTGGAGCCGCTATTTCTGGCCCGTCATCGGCGTCGCCGCGGTGGTGTTCTCGCTGTGGCTGTTGCTGCACGAATTGCGCGGCATCTCGCTCGACGATGTCTGGGACGGCATCGTCGCCATCCCGGCGCGCGGCTGGGTGCTCGCGGCGCTGAGCTCGGTCGTCGCCTATGCCTCGCTCGCCGGCTACGACCACATCGCGCTTTTGCACATCGGCAAAAAAGTGTCGTGGCTGTTCGTCACCTTCTGCTCGTTCACCACCTACGCGCTGTCGCACAATATCGGCGGCTCGGTGTTTTCCGGTGCGGTGATCCGCTACCGCGCCTACGGCACCAAGGGCCTGACCGGCCAGGACGTCGGCGTTCTGGTGGCGATCTGCTGGATCACTTTCGTGCTGTCGACACTGTTCGTCTCAAGCATCGTCCTGTTGCTCGAGCCTGAGGTGATCGACCGGTTTTCCGGCACGCCGCATCACCGGCTGGCGCAGGCGGCCGGCTTTGCCATGCTGCTGGTGGTGGCGGCCTATGTCTTCGGCAGCTGGCTGCATCTGAGGCCGCTGAGGATAGGCAGCTTTCAGCTGCACTACCCGGCGCTGCCGATTGTGGCGCGGCAATTGCTGGTCGGCCCGATCGAGCTGCTGGCAGCGGCGGCGATCATCTTCTTCGCCCTGCCCGCCACCGGCAATCCCGGCTATTTCGTCGTGCTCGGCGTCTTCCTGGTGTCGTTCTCGATCGCGCAGATCTCGCATGCGCCGGGCGGGCTCGGGGTGTTCGAGGTGGTGTTCCTCGCAGGCTTGTCGCATATGGACCAGGTCGGCGTACTGGCGGCGCTGCTGGTGTTCCGGTTGTTCTACCTGATCATCCCGCTGCTGATCGCGCTCGGTGTGGTGCTGTTTTTCGAGCACTCGCAATACAGCAGGGGTGAGAGTTGAGGCGCCGGAAGCCAACAATTGAACGTACGCCTCCGGCGAAGGCCGCCTTGCGGGAGCATGGCATGGTAGCGAGGCTGCGCTCTTAAGGTCGTCCTTACGAGCGTA
>NZ_JAMYTP010000023.1:0-93918 GCF_040322515.1 Mesorhizobium sp. M0136 | reverse complement strand
AACTACGCTCGTAAGGACGACCTTAAGAGCGCAGCCTCGCTACCATGCCATGCTCCCGCAAGGCGGCCTTCGCCGGAGGCGTACGTTCGAAACGCGGTTCGTTGTGGGCCTATTACACCCCATCGCAATTCAGACTCACCAGCCCGCCGGAGAATGTTTCGTTCTACCTGTGGGGATCGAAAACCATAAAACACGGTTTTTGCGCCACCTGCGGCTGTGGCACCTTCACCGAGACGCCGGACTGGTCGACAGGCGAGCCGAATTTCGACAATCCGAAGATCAGCGTGAACTCGCGGCTGTTCGACGATTTCGATCTCGACACGGTCGAAGTGGTGGTCATCGACGGCAAGAATCTCTGGTAGCCGGTCGAATTGCGGTGGTCGCGCGAGCCACCGCAGGCGTGTGGAATTGAGCCGGGGAAAGCCGCGGCAACGGCTTTTGCTGGTCCGCTTTTCGCCGCATTTCATGTTACAAGTCGCTGGAAGGGCTGATGCGGTGCGCCGTTGCGCGGCCGTGGAATGGAGAGGGACCACCATATGAAAAAGATTGTGCTCGCCGTCGTGGCGACGGCTGTGCTCGTGAGCGCATGCACCACCGATCCCTACACCGGGGAACAGAAGGTTTCCAACACCGCTGCCGGCGCCGGTCTCGGTGCTTTGGCGGGTGCCGGGCTCGGCATGCTAGCCGGCGGTAACGACCGCCGCAACGCGCTGATCGGCGCGGGCATCGGCGCGCTTGCCGGCGGTGCCATCGGTGCCACCATGGACCAGAACGAGGCCGAACTGCGCCGACAGCTTCAGGGCACCGGCGTCAGCGTCACCCGCACCGGCGACCAGATCATCCTCAATATGCCGTCCGACATTACCTTCAACGTCGACCAGGACGCGGTGAAGGCCGGTTTCTATCCGGTGCTGAATTCAGTGGCCCTTGTGCTGAAAAAGTTCCGCCAGACCACGGTCGACGTGTTCGGCCACACCGACTCGACCGGTAGCGACGAGCACAATTTCGACCTGTCGCAGCGCCGTGCTTTGGCGGTCGCCAACTATCTGTCCGGACAGGGCGTCGATTCCCGCCGCTTCGCCGTCACCGGCTTCGGCAAGACGCGTCCGATCGCCTCCAACGCGACCGCTGCCGGCCGGGCTCAGAACCGCCGCGTCGAGATCCAGCTGTCGCCGCTTACCTGAGGCAAGCGCACGAACCGGCAGCGGCCCCGCACGGGGCCGCTCTAATCGCTAGGCCGGCCCTATGGCCGCCGGCACCCTTCGTTCGTGATGTCAGGACCGGGCCGGTTGATCGACAATCGCGGCAACGATCCGGCGCACGATCGGAAGCACAATCAGCAGACTGGGAAACGCGACAAGCCATGAAGCGCCCCATGCATAGCTCCAGGCCGCTATGAACCCCTTCGTCCAGCCTGCGCCGATTGCCGTCGAAACCGCCGAGACAATCGACGACATCAGAATCGAAAGAACCAACGGCATCACCACCGCGCCGTAGGAGGGCGGCAGCTTTCTCAACTTGAAGGCTTGGTCCGGTGATGCTTGCATCGAAGTCTCCTAATCAGAAAATATGCGTAGGCGTTATTGTGAGGACGATCAGGCGGCATATACGTCTGCAGCGCCAATTCCCGAATGAAGCTTCGCAGCGAACGCGGCTCGCGGCCAAGCACGGCACGCAACGTCAGGCTGTTCCCGCCGAGGCCGTATTTGGCGTAGTGGCTGTGTACTTTGGCCAGCATCTGCAACTGCCGGTCGGTATAGGGAAGGCGGGCCTTCGCCGCCCAGTCCTGAAATGTCGGCTCGCCCGCCGAAACCGGCCGGCCAAGCGCTTCGCTCATCATGGCGACGACCTCTTCGCGGCTGTGCATACCGTCGGCGCACAGCTCGAGGGTCGCATAGGACAAACGCGATTCGGTCAGTGCGATCGCTGCCACTTCAGCGATATCGCGGTAGTCGACGCGGGCGAGCTTCGCCGTCTTTGGAAACGGCTCGGCGAAAACGCCATGCTCGACGACAGAGGGCCAGGCCGCCGCGATATTTTGCATGAAATTGGCCGGGTGCAGAATGGTGTATTCCATGTTCGTCGAATAGAGGGCAGCTTCGACAGGTACCTTGCTTGCATGGTTTTCCAGCCTCGTATTGGTCGGCTGGATCACCGACGAAAAAACGAACTTTCGAACGCCTGCTCGCGCCGCCGCCTCAACCATGGCAACCCCCATGGCGGCTTCGTCGGCAGCAAAGGCCGGTCCGATGTGAAAGACACCGTCGATACCTTTCACGGCCTGCTCAAGGCTCTGATGGTTGCGCAGATCTCCGATCGCGATCTCGGATGCACCGGCTTTCCGGGCTTTTTCGGCACTCGCGGCGTCACGAACAAGCGCCCGAATCCTGGCATTGCGGCCGACGAGTTCAGGCACCACCAAACCGGCAACGCGGCCTGCGGCGCCTACGACCAGGACGGTTGGACTGGGTGTTCGCATGACGATCTCCTTCCCTCGAGTCTGCCTTTCGGCCTGTGCAGGGAAGATAAAATCCGGCGAACTGCGTTACAATTCATCGATTTTGCGATAGTTTATCCCGATTTTCGGGAGAAATAGGCGATGAGCCGGATAGACGATTTCGAAGCCTTCATTGCCATTGTCGAGCATGGCAGCCTGACGGCTGCCGCACGCCGGCTGAACCGCTCGCTGCAGTCGGTCAGTCGGTCCCTGGCCACATTGGAGGAATCAATCGGGGTCGAGCTTCTGCACAGGACGACACGCCGCTCGACGCCGAGCGAAGCCGGAGCGGCCTTTTTCCAGCGCATCAAACCCGCCGTCGAGCAAATCAACGAAGCCAGGCTTCAGGCGGCCAATCGACGGTCGGAGCCATCGGGCATCCTGCGTGTGGGTGCCCCTGTTCTGTTCGGCCCGGACTTCCTCGTGCCGGTTATCGCCGACTATATGCGGACATATCCTCGGGTCGAGGTTGACCTCAAGCTTTCCGATGAATTTGTCGATCTTGATGCCGAGGGTCTCGATCTGGCGGTAAGAATCGGCAATTTGCCGGATTCCAATTTACGTGCGAAGCGCCTGGGCGCGCTGCGACGCGTGGTGTTCGGCGCACCTGCCTACTTCCAGCAACACGGCCGACCGGCCCATCCGCTCGAATTGCGTGAGCATGAATGCATCGTACGAACCGTCGACGGCCGCCCAGGCGAATGGATGTTTCAGATTGAAGGCAAGCCCCGGCCGGTGAAGGTCGCGGGCACCTTCCGGTCAAATTTGATGATATCGATCTATGCAGCCGCGGTTCACGGATTGGGTTTGGGCTACTCGCCGCTTTGGCAGGTAAAACACCTGGTGGACGACGGCCGCCTGGAACTGGCTTTGACCGAATTCGAGCCAGTGCCGGTGCCGATACACGCCGTGTGGCCGGAAGGCAGATCATCCTCGGCCAAAGTCCGCGCTTTTCTGGACCTGTTGGCATCCCGCCTGGAACTCAAGAACCTTTAGGGCGCAGACCAAACTCAACGCCGATCTTACCTCATCGACATCAAGTTCGTGATTAGAACAGCCGTGGCGGCATCGAGCGCGGGTTGATGAACCTCCGAATGACCGATGTCCTTCAGCTGTTCGGCCGTCAGATCTGCCAGTGCTCTGCGTCTCGCGACGGTCCGCCGCCATCCCGAGAAGGCAGCGATCATCATTGCTGCGCCTTTCAGGCTGGACCCAAGCAAGCGTTTGGACATGCTGCGGGCGGCGCGAGTTTCCGAGTGAGCCATTGTTTTGGTCTCCCATTTCGAGTTTGCGGATGGGAGCGTGCCACGCAGACGTTTTCGGCCTGTTCGGCTGGGCGTGAACAACTGGGAGAAGTCCGACGAGCCGCCGTTAAATCGGTGTTAAATCGATCCACCGAGATGCTATTCTGTCGCCGCGGTCAAAGTCTGGAGACGATTTGTGCGCATCCGGTTGCTTGGTGGCCTGGAGGTTACTTCCCCGGGACGATCACTAGTAGATCGGCCATCGACGATGCCTTGCGCCTCTTCATGAAAGCGATCGACCGTGACCCGGAGTTTGCCGCAGCCTATGCGCGGGCGGCGCGGTGCTACGCCACCCGAAAAAGCAACGGCTGGATGACAGACCGCGCGAAAGAGAATGCCGAGGCTACTCGACTGGCCAGGAGAGCGGTCGAACTCGGAAGGGACGATGCGATTGCGCTTTCCTTCGGTGGATACGTCCTCGGCTACGTAGGTGGCGACCTTGACGACAGTGCGGCTTGCATCGATCGCGCGCTCGTTCTCAACCCGAATCTAGCGGCCGCCTGGGGCCTAAGCAGCTGGGTCAAGGCTTGCTTTGGCGAGCCAGGCAAGGCCGTCGAACACGCTGCGGGCGCCATGCGTCTGAGCCCGCTGGATCCACGTCTGTTCGCTTGGCAGTTCTGCACCGGGCTCGCTCATTTTTGCGCTGGCCGCTACGACGATGCTGTCGAATGGGCAGAAGGCTCGTTGCGGTCCCAGCCGAACTACGCGAGCGCTATGCGTGTTGCTGCCGCAGGTCATGCTCTTGCGGGACGGCTTTCGGAAGCGCAGCAAATGATGGCCCGGCTCTGCGCGTTCGATCCCTCGCTGCGGCTTTCGAATCTGGCCGAAGTGCTGCCGCCGTTTTATCGACCGGACGATCGCAGCAGATATATCGAAGGTCTTCGCAAGGCTGGCCTGCCGGACTGACGCCGTGGAAATGCCTGGCGCGGCCGTGGGACGTGCGATTGTCTAGTATCAGACCTTGGCGACGATCCGCATGAAGGCCGGCATGTCATCGCCGAAGCCGACGGTCGCGTCGTTGTCTTCCTGGCGCTGGCGGGCAGGGCGCTCGCGCTGCGGCCTTGTGTCGCCGCGTTCGGGCGCGCGCCGTTCGTTGCGATCGGGCGAAGCCTTCCGTTCAGGTGAAGCCTGGCGCTCGCTGTTTTCCGAGCGGATCGCCTCCTTGCGGGTACGCCGCTCGCCGATGTCGGCGACTGCGGCTTCGGCCACGACCGGCTGTTCCTCGCTAACCGCTCCCGGCTCTGCTTCTTCGCTGCGCTTGGCGTGGCGTTCACGCGGCTTGCGCTCGCCCCTGTCCTTGGCGTCGTCCTTACGCCCGGCGCGGCGTGGAGCACCACGGCCACGGCGCGGGGCCTCGTCCTCGCCGCCCTCGCTGGCGACGACTGTCGACAGGTCGCCGTCATGCCACTCGATCTTGGTGCCGATCAGCCGTTCGATGGCGTCGATGTATTTGGTGTCCGATTTGGTCGCGATGGTGAAGGATTTGCCGGAGCGACCGGCGCGGCCGGTGCGGCCGATGCGGTGGACATAATCCTCGGCGTGGATCGGCACGTCGTAGTTGAAGACATGGCTGACGTCGGGAATGTCGAGGCCGCGCGCCGCGACGTCCGAAGCGACGAGGTAGCGCAGCTTGCCGTCACGGAAATTGGCCAGCATCTGCATGCGCGCGCGCTGGTCCATGTCGCCGTGCAGAGCGCCGGCGTCGAAATCATATTTCAGCAGCGAACGGAACAGCTCCGACACCTCGACCTTGCGGTTGCAGAAGATGATGGCGTTCTTCAGCTCGGCATCCTCGGCCTTCATCAGATTGCGCAGCGTCTCGCGCTTGTCCCAGGGTTTCGGGCCGGATTTCACCAGCCGCTGGGTGATGTTGGTGGCGGCCGATGCTGCCTTCGACACTTCGACGCGCACCGGCGCGTGCAGGAATTTCTCGGTGAGCTTGGTGATTTCCGGCGGCATCGTCGCCGAGAAGAACAGCGTCTGCCTGGTGAACGGAATCATTTCGCAGATGCGCTCGATATCGGGGATGAAGCCCATGTCGAGCATGCGGTCGGCCTCGTCGATGACGAGGATCTCGACGCCGTTGAGCAGGAGCTTGCCGCGTTCGCGATGGTCGAGCAGGCGGCCTGGCGTCGCGATCAGCACGTCGGCGCCGCGCTCGAGCTTCTTGTCCTGCTCGTCGAAGGACACGCCGCCGATCAGCAGCGCGATGTTGAGCTTGTGGTTCTTGCCGTATTTGACGAAGTTTTCCTCGACCTGCGCGGCGAGCTCGCGCGTCGGCTCGAGGATCAGCGTGCGCGGCATGCGGGCGCGGGCGCGGCCCTTTTCCAGCCGGGTGAGCATCGGCAGGACAAAGGACGCCGTCTTGCCGGTGCCGGTCTGGGCAATGCCCAGCACGTCCTTGCCGAGCAAGGCGTGCGGGATAGCACCAGCCTGGATCGGCGTCGGCTCGGTGTAGCCGGCATCGGTAACTGCGGAAAGGACCTTCGGCGACAGGCCGAGGTCTGCGAAGGTCAACGCTTCTTGAGCGATCTGGGTGTCTGAGGACAAGTTTGGCGGTCTTTGGCTGGTTCGGGGGCGCAACGTAAGCAGTCGCGGCAAGCGCCGCGCGCCTGCAAGATTGGTATTGCAGGTAGGCGCAAGCCCACGATTTGTCAACACAAACGGGCGGCATTGGCACGATTGTGAAGTCGTAACCTTAATCGCGATGGTTACCGCATCGCCGATGCCGACTTTCCAGGAAGGCAACAGTTTTTTCCGCACCAGCGCAAGTGTTGCGGATCAGCAACGCCTTGCTGCATTCATCCCGATTGCACGGCAAAATTGCATTTAGGATTTGAGTTGGAGCAGAAACCTTGACACGAATGATTCATCCATTTTTCTTAGTCGAGGGGCCACATCATGAAAAAAATTCTTCTCTCTGCCGCATTTGTGGCACTTGCCTTGATGCCGGCGATGGCGGCCGACGTCGTGGAGTTGCCGGTTGCGTCAACATACAACTGGACGGGCTTTTATTTAGGCGCGCATGTCGGCGGCGGCAAAAGCAAGGTGGACTGGGAATATAGCCTTAACGGGGCGACGGCTGATCACGATGGCAGCGGTGCTCTAGGCGGCGTTCAGGCCGGCTACAATTTCCAGAGCGGAAATATAGTCTATGGTATCGAGGCGGATATCGCGGCCGCCAAGATCGATGGGGACACATCTTGCCCAAACCCAGCCTACACTTGCGAGTCCGATGTAAAGATGCTCGGTTCGTTGCGGGGTCGAATTGGCTACACGATGGACAGGCTGCTGATTTACGGTACCGGTGGTCTCGGCTATGGAACCATAGAGATTGGCACCAGTGGTCCCGTCGGGACGAACGATACCACGAAGACCAAAGCAGGCTGGACGCTGGGTGCGGGCCTGGAATATGCCTTTAATGATCACTGGTCGCTCAAGGGCGAATACAAGTATTTCGATCTAGGCAAGGGCGATTATACGGTCGACGGCGGCGAGAATGTCGAGGCAAAGGTCCGGATACACACCGGAGTTGTCGGCCTGAACTACAAGTTCTAATCGTAAGGATCGGTTGCGGCGAGACTTTGTGTTGCACTGGACCCGGCCTCGTGCCGGGTTTTACTTTTGTCGTTTAATACCTGAACTGTTCGGCGAGAATGCGCTCGTTCCACGAATGGTTGGGATCAAACAGCAGCGTCGCCGTTGCCGTCGGCGATTCCCTTACCGTGACCGTCGTCACCGCCTTGACCTCGGTGTGGTCGGCGGCGGCGTTCACCGGCCGCTTTTCCGGCTCCAGAATGTCGAAACGCACGCTCGCCTTGTTGGAGAGCAGCGCGCCGCGCCAGCGGCGCGGGCGAAACGGGCTGACCGGGGTCAGCGCCAGCAGCGGAGCGTCGAGCGGCAGGATCGGCCCGTGCGCGGACAGATTGTACGCGGTCGAGCCGGCCGGCGTCGCAATCATCACGCCGTCGCAGTGCAATTCCTCCAGCCGCTCTTGCCCATCCACGGTGATGCGGATCTTGGCGGTCTGGTAGGACTGGCGCCAAAGCGCGACCTCGTTGATCGCCAGCGCCGAAATCGTCTCGCCCTCCGCCGTAACTGCCTGCATCTCCAGCGGGCGGATCGTTTCGGCAACGGCCGCCGCGATGCGCCCGGTCAAGCCGCTGGCGCGGTATTCGTTCATCAGGAAACCGATGGTGCCACGGTTCATGCCGTAGACCTTCTTTCCCGTGCTCATCGTCTCACGCAGGGTCTGCAGCAGAAAGCCGTCGCCGCCGAGCGCCACGACGATCCCGGCTTCTTCGACGGATGCCTGGCCGTAACGCGCAGAAAGGCTTTCCAGCGCCGCATTGGCGTCGGCTGTACCGGATGAGACGAAGGCGAAACGGTTGGCGGTTTTGCTCATGGCTCTCAACGACAACCGATTGGCGACGACCGTTTGGCGACCGATTGGCGGCGACCGGTTGCTGGGCCGCGCCAGCGCCGGGTTAGCATGGGTGGGCATTTCTGCAAAGGGCGGGAGGTGTCTTGATATGGCGGCCGAACAGGGCGCACTCGCGCATCGTGTCGGAGGACAAAATGATGTGATGGTTAAGGCCCGCCTTAAGCCCTCGTAAAGCCGGATCGATCATGTTAGCCGGCAGTGAATGGGCGGCGTGGGGGCTAACCAGTCGAGGCCGATCTATTGCCGCTGGCACGCTTGATTATCGTCTTCCTGATGCTGGCAAGTTTTGCCCTGGCTTTCGCGGAACTGGTGCGCCAGTCGGAGGAAAAGAGTTTCAGACCCGAGCCCACGGCCTCACGCTGCGGCGACGCGGCGGGGACACCCTGTCCGCAAAGGGCGCTTTGACGTTACTACGCTGGTCCTTAACGGGCGAGCAGATGACAGCCGGCCTGGCGCTTTTGCGCGAGATACTCGTCGACAAGCTGGCGATAGCGGACTCTCCCGAAGCTCGGGAAATGGCCGCCATGCACGACCGAGACATCGAGATCGCGCAGGCGCAGCAGCGTTTCGACATAATCGTCGATATCGGAGTGATAGACGTCGTCGATCAGCGGGCCGTCATAGATGATGTCGCCGGAAAACAGGATGCCCGTCCTGTTTTCGTAGAGCGCAATGCCGCCGGGTGAATGGCCGGGCGTGTGGATGACCTCGAAGGCACGGTCGCCGAGATCGAGGATATCGCCTTGCTCGAGCAACCGGCCGGCTGGTGCGGGCAGGATCCGGTAGCGCTTCGTGTCCCAGCCGTGCGGCATGCCGTCGAACATCTCGTCGGTGGCATAGCGGTCGGCAACCGTCCATTCGTTGCGCGGGTCGGCGAGGATCCCGGCCTCGGCCGGGTGCACGCAGCGGTCGGGGAATTCGTGATGGCAGCCGATATGGTCGAAATGCGTGTGGCTGGCCACGCAGGTGAGCTTGCGCTCCGTCAGCAGCGGCACGTGGCGGCGCAGGCTGAAATGGCCAAGGCCGGTGTCGAACAGAAGATCGCGGTCGCGGCCGCGCACATGCCAGATGTTGCAGCGGAAGAACGGCTTGATCCACGGCTCGTGGATCAGCGTCACGCCATCGCCCATGCGGATGGTTTCGTACCAGTGGCCGGCGTCGATGGTTGGAGGCGTGCTCATGTTCAGTCCGCAAGCAGGATGATGTCGCCAGCATCGCACGATACCGCGACCACGTCGCCCGGCTGGACTGCCGATACGGCGGGGACCTTGGCGATGAAGTGCAGCGCCGGGTCGGCCGCGGAGGTTCCCAGAACACGCTTGAAGCTGCCCTGAAAGACGACATCGCTCACCTTGACCGTGCCAAGCGCCACGCCGCCACTGGTTGCGCCGAGGACAAGATGCTCAGGCCGGATGGCCAGCGCAACGGTCGAGCCGGCCGGCAATGTGCCAGGCAGCGAGAGCGCCCCAAGCTTCGTTGCGACGGTGATCTTGCCACTCTTCGCCTCCGTCACCGTTCCCGATATCAGCGTGCTTTCGCCCATGAAGGTCGCGGAAAAGCGCGTCGCCGGCCGTGCATAGACACGCTCGGGCGATCCTTCGTCCTCGATGCGCCCGTCATTCATCACCACGCAATGATCGGCCAGCGCCATCGCCTCTTCCTGGTCGTGGGTGACGTGGATGAAGGCGGTGCCGACGCGTTTCTGGATCGCCTTCAATTCATCCTGCATTTGCCGGCGCAATTTCAGGTCGAGCGCGCCGAGCGGCTCGTCGAGCAGGAGCACCGCCGGCTCGACCACCAGGGCGCGCGCCAGCGCCACGCGCTGCCGCTGGCCGCCGGAAAGCTGATGCGGCTTCTTGTCGAAGGCGGTGGCGAGGCCAACCAGCGCCAGCGCCTCGCGTGCCCTTGCTGCCCGGGTTGCGCCATCGACACCCTGCATGCGCAGACCGAAGCCGACGTTGCTGCCGACGCTCATGTGCGGGAACAGCGCATAATCCTGGAACACGGTCGTCGTCGGCCGCTTCGCCGGTGGCACTGCGGTGCAGTCCTCGCCGCGGATCAGCACCTTGCCCTCGCTCGGCGTGACGAAGCCGCCGAGGATGGACAGAAGCGTCGTCTTGCCGGAGCCGGAAGGCCCGAGCAGGATCGTGTAGCTGCCAGGCTCGATCGTCAGCGAGACGTTCTTCAGCACCGTGTGCTGGCCGAAGCGATGCGAGACGGAGCTTATGTCGACCAGTGGCGCACTCATGCCGGCTTCCTCCGCAACAGCATCAGCTCGAACAATATCACCAGTACGATGGAGACGGCGAAGACCAGCGAGCCGACGGCGTTGGTCTTCGGATTGAGGCCGGAGCGCAGCAGGTTCCAGATCTCGACCGGCAGCGTCGTGTCGAAGCGCGTCAACAGGAACGAGATGACGAATTCGTCCCAGGAGAAGGTCATCGACAGGAAGAAGCCGGCGAAGATCGCCGGCGCCATAACGGGTACGGTAATCAAAAGCAGCACCTTCCATTCGGGTGCGCCGAGATCGCGCGCGGCGCGCTCGATGTTGATCTGGTGATCGCCCATCTGGCTGTAGATGATGGCAAAGCAGAGCGGCAGGTTGATCACCACATGGCCGATGCCGGCGGCAAGTAGAGACTTCGGCACGCCGGCCCAGTCGAACAGCACCAGCAGCCCCATGCCGATGATGAGATAGCTGACGGTCAAGGGCAAGGTGATCAGCCCGCGCATCAGGCCCGAGCCCGGCAAGGCGAAGCGCGCAAAACCCCAGGCGGAGAGAAAGCCGAGCGTGACGGCGACAGCCGAGGAGACGACCGCCACCAGCAGCGAATTGACCAGCGCCGAAGTCAGCCGCGTGTCGGCGAGCACGGCCTCGTACCAGCGCAGCGACGGCCCGGTGAAGGGCGGGATCGGAAACGAGGTTGCCTGCAGCGAAAACAGCACAAGAACGACGACCGGCAGAAAGATGAAGCCGTAGATTGCGATGGCGTAAAGGCCGGAGACGAGGCGGATGAAAGCGCGCATGGTCAGGCCCGCTCGATCTTCAGCCAGCGGGCGCAGGCGAGGTAGGCGATGGTGACCACCGCCATCAGGATGATCGACAGCGCCGAGGCGAGCGGAAAGTCGCCGCGCCGGCCGATCTGCATCATGACGAGCTGTGGCATCAAAAGCTCGTTGTTGCCGCCGAGGATCTGCGGCGTGATGTAGTCGCCGATGCACAGCACAAAGGTGAGGAAGGCGCCGACCATGATGCCAGGCAAGGTCAGCGGCAGAACGACATGCAGGAAAGTCCGCAGCGGCCCGGCACCGAGATCGGCGGCGGCCTTCCGGTAGCTGGGGCTGAGCTGCTTCAGATTGGCGAAGATCGTCAGCGTCAACAGCATGACGAAGAAATGCACGAAGCCGGTGATGGTGGCCAAACGCGTATTGGCGAGTTGCAGCGGTTCGCCGAACAGGCCGGAGCCGGTCAACGCGCGGTTGACGACGCCGTTCTGTGCCAGCACCAGCAGCCACGAATAGGAGCGCACGACATAGGAGGTCCAGAAGGGCAGCACCGCCAGCATCAGCGCCAGCCGCTGCCAGCGCTCCGGCACCTGTTCGGCCAGAATCCAGGCAAAGGGATAGGCAAGCAGCACCGAGATAATGGTGACGATCGCTGTGACCTGTAGCGAGTTCACCATCGCCTGCCAGTAGGACTGATTGGCAAAGAATTGGCTGTAGTTGGACAGCGTGAAGCCGCCGCCTTCGTGCGCCGTCAGGCTGGATACCGCCATGGCGACGAAGGGCAGCACGAAAAACAGCAACGTCCAGCCGAGCGCCGGCGTGACCAGCGCCCAGGGCAGGGCACGCCCGCTGTTGACGGCGTTCACGACTGGCAGCCGGTCATTGCGCCTGCAGCATTTCGGTCCAGACGTCCTGCATCTTCTTGTCGAGATCGGCATTCGGCGCCGGATAGGCCTGGGCGCGGGCGAGGAATTCCGGCTGCTCGTCGAAGCGCAGGATCTTCTTCTGCTCGTCGCTCAGGGCCGCCTTGCTGTTGGCCGGCATGCCCCAATAGCAGGATGAGGTGGCGAGCCGCGCCTGCCCTTCGGGGCTCATAATGTACTGGATGAATTTAAGCGCCAGCTCCTTGTTCTTGGAATCCTTGAACATTGCCAGCGACTGCGACCACAGCACCGCGCCTTCTTTGGGAATAGAGAAGTCGAGGGCAGGGTTTTCCTTGGCCAGCCCAGCCGTCACCCATTCACCGCCGCCGACCAGTATGTCGACTTCGCCGGTCGCCAGTGCCGTCTGGCTGGCGGTCACTTCGCCGACCAGCTTGGCGTTGGCCTTCATTTTGAGCAGCTCTTCCTTGATGGCGGGAAGGTCGGCTTCCGTCAGTTCCGCCGTCTTCTTGCCGATCGCCAGTGCGGCCATGCCGATGACCGGCAAGTAATAATCGTAGATGGCGATCTTGCCCTTGTATTTGTCGCCGGTCAGCGCGGCAAGCGACTGCATGTCGGCCGGGTCGACCTTGGTCTTGTTGTAGCCGATCGTGTTGTAGCCGAACTTTTCGGTGATGCCGTAGCGCTTGCCGTCGACGACGGTCGAACTATCCATCTTCACTTGCGGGAACAGGTCGGCCAGCGGCAGCTTGTCTTCCGGCAACGGTTCGAACAGGCCCTTTTCGACACCGCGCGGCACGTCGATGCTGTCTATCACCATCACGTCCCAGTCGCCGGGCTGCGACTGTTCGACGATGGCCAGGCCGGCGCCGGTGCCTTCGAACTCCTTGACATTGACCTTGACGCCGTTCGCCTCCTCGAACGGCTGCAACAGCGCCGGATCGGCGTGATCGCACCAGATCAGCGCGTTGAGATCCTGCGCCTGAGCGAGGCTGCCAGCCGCCAGCAACAGTGCTGCGGCGGCGCACGCGCCTTGGAGATGGCCCTTCAGAACGGAAAGCGGGTTCCTGGTAATTGGATTGGGGGTCTTCTTCAGCTTGATGGACATCGAGTGTTCTCCCTTGCCTTTTTGGCTTGTGGCAAAAAATTGAACCAATTCTAAAATTGAGTCAATTCTGTTTTTGTGGCAAACAGCGGCTATGAGCGGATTGCGGGCAAGGCAGAAGGCGGATCGGCACCGCCGCATCATCGAGGCGGCGGCGGCGCTTTTCCGCGATGCCGGCTATGAAGGCGCCAAGATCGAAACGATCGCCGCGCAGGCCGAAGTCTCGGTCGGCACCATCTACAACTACTACCAGAACAAGGGCGACATCCTCGGCGCTATCGTCTCGATGGAGGTCAACGAGGTGCTCAATGCCGGGCGCGGCGTCGTCGCCAACCCGCCGGCCAATGTCGGCGATGCTCTCGATACGCTGCTCGGCATCTATATCGAGCATTCGCTGCATTATCTCAGCAAGGAGATGTGGCGGCAGGCGATGGCGATCTCGACGCAGCTGCCCGACAGCCCGTTCGGCCAGGCCTATACGACGCTCGACCGGGCACTGACCGAGCAGATCCGCGCGCTGATCGCCCGCCTGCAGGCGCTCGGCCTGGTGCGCCGCGACATCGACGGTCCGGCGCTCGGCGAACTCATCTTCAACAACATGAACATGATGTTCATCGAGTTCGTGAAGCGCGAGGAGGCGAGGATTGCAGAGTTGCGCACGGCGATACGCAGGCAGAACCGGATATTGGTGGCGGCGATCGGAGTGTAAGAAGATCAAGGGCGAGAAGGGCCAGCAACACAAATCGCCGTTGCCGGAGCACCGCCTAACGGTTGATCAGCCATAGAATGGCCGAGAGCACGATGCTGACCAGTATCCCCGTGGTGATAGGGACATAAAGCCTGAAGTTCTCACGCTCGATTACGATATCGCCGGGTAGCCTGCCAAGGCCGGACCGGGCCAACCAAGGCCACAGCAGGCCTATGGCGACTATGCTGAGACCAACGACGATCAGAGTTCGCGACATGACATCCTGCCGGAAATAGCATCGTGCCAGAAATATAGTGTTGACGGATCTTGCAGGCAGCGCTTCCTCTCGATGTTGCCTCTTGAGTTGAGATTGAAATCTGCTACAACCTGAACGGGCATCAAAGGAGGGATTGGATGCGGATTTCCATCTGGCATTGGGCTATACTGCTGCTGCTGATCGGCGTGCCTGTTTTCTTTGCCGTTCGGTCAGCCGCAAAGCCATTACAGGATCCTTCGGCTCTCGTAGGTTTTGGAGGCTGGCTTATGCTGCTGGCGATCCTTCAGGCTTTCTCCCCGCTACGCACGCTCGTCTCATTGGGCTCATCGAGTGAAGGCTACCGACAGCTCATGACGCTCCCGAATGGCACTTTGGCGGTCTACGGAGAGATTGCCCTCTTGCTGGCGTTTGTGGTGATCCAGGTGGTTGTGCTCTTTGCGATGCTGCTGCGGAGTTACCGCTTCAAGCAGCTGTTCATGTATCAGTGGTTTGCAATACCAATCGTGTTTTTTCTGGACGCGGTATGGATCTCAGCGGTTATGAGCGCTCCTGTGAGCTTGGTGCTTGCAGGGGATGCGTTGGTAATGCCCGCAGTTTCTTTTGTCCTGACCGGCGTCTGGGTCGCCTACGTTTACAAGTCGGTCAGGGTGAGAAACACGTTCGACAGGGCCGCGATATCCGGTCAGGTCACGAGTGCTTCATAGAGCTTGCCGCGAGCCCTATGTATGGCAGCCGACAAAAAATGCCGGGCGCGCTGCATCGACCCAGATCACCCGGCCTGTAGGCCTGCTCGAGCGAGGATTTCAGGAGCCGGCGTGACACGCCCGTGCGGCTTGCAGTAGCCGGGGTCGATCGCGCGATAGCCAAACAGATGGCCGAGTGGCGCCAGGATCCCCAGCGCCACTCGCTGAATCGCAGGTGGCGGGTACGTGAAGACGATTACATCGGCAAATTCTCTGGCGATAACTGCCGCCTGAAGCGGCGAAGGCCTGCCTTTTTTGTCCACCTTGCCGGCATTGGCCAGGCCGAAGAGCATGCCAATCAGCAGCTCGAAACGGTTCGGGTCGATATCGTTCGCGCCTGGCGCCCGGTCGACTTCGACCAGCACATGCGCTTCTTCGGTTTTGCTGCTGTTCCACCAATCATGTGCGACGCCTGCTTCGACCGTGGCGGATTGGCCTGGCCCCAGGGACAAAGTCTTCCCGGCGATGCGAGCGTCGAGCCGGCCGCCGAGGACGGCAAACCGCTCCGTCAGGTTCGGGTGGTAGTGCTCGCCCACCACTGCGGCTCCCGGTCGGGCGGTCAGATGAGCGATGCCAGGTCCCTGGCCGCGGTCTTCGGTGCCACGCAGGATGACCGCATATTCGCCGGTCACCTTGTTCTCGTAGACATCTCCACAGCGTGACATGGATCAGCTCGGGTTTCAGAGCACCGCTGCCGGCAAGCTTACGGTTAAAGGGTTGGCGGTTCAACGGCCGCTCGAACGAGCGGTTGTGAAACTCCTGCGCCGGCTCCGTTGACACGGGCGCGACCGGTGCTCTCTACCGGACATGCTTAGGCGGGCGCGCTCGTGGAAACGGCACGACCGTCAGTGGCGCCTTGCGGAATTCCGCGATGGCTATTTCTTCAATCAGCGCGTCGAGGGCCTCGTTGACGCGTTGGCTCGTTTCATCCACGCCGCAGAGGCGGTTTTGTGCGCACTCCAAAAGCTCGCGCGCCGCGGCGAAATCACTACGCATGACAACACCTTTGGTTTTTGGCCCGCCGCACGGGCATTGTCGGCGCGCTTAATTGAGCGAGTGCTAATATACATTGGAGCAATTTAATCGAATGCTGTTAAGTGGCCGTCGGGAGGCGGGACGAACCTATGGCCCAGCAAAAAGCAAGACAGGAAAGAGCTCGGCGTCTCCTGGTAGGAGATGCTTGAGCCCGATCTGGTTCAGGCTAAGCCGGCAATTTCACGGGAACTTTCTGGCGATCCCGACGCTCCCGGTCCGTACCGTCCTAATCTTTCGTATAGTCAGGCCCAAAACGGGTCGGCAGGTTGTCGGCGAGTTTCAGCCAAGGGAGCTTCTCCTCAAAAGCGACATGCAGCGTAGGTGCAAATTTTTTTGGCTCCTCCATCGCCGCCGCAAAAAAATGCATGACATCAGACATGTTCTTTGAGCGGAAGGACAGCGGCGTACCACAGTGATCGCAAAATGTTCTTTCCACACCGGGAGAAGAGTTGAATACCTTCGGTAGCTTGCCCAACCATCGCCATTGGCCGTTCAAGACGCCAATATAGGTGGTCATCGGCGCAGAACATTGCCGCCGACAACTTTCACAATGACAGACCACGCAGGCCTGTGCCGGGCCATCGACTTCAAAGGCAATAGCGCCGCATAAGCAATGACCACGCATGCAAATACTCCTCGAGTCAACAAGGACAGCTTCATGCCTGGGCGTGAGGGAGGCGCCATGAAATGCGCCGAGCTGGCGCCCAATTCCGACATTCGGCGCTGGCGATTGTCCTCGCCCGCGCGAGGCGTTGCCTCCAAGCTGCCTTCACTATCGCCTTTGCGGCATATTGAAATGTTCGTAGAGTTTCTCCGCCAGGCCGCTGGCGCCAAAGCCCGTCAATACCGATGAAAGTGCCAGCGGCGCCTTCTTGTCGAGCATGGCCTTGGCGATCATCAGATCGTCGCTTCGCTTATGAGTCCTCAGCCTAATACGATCTTGGGCGGCTTAAGAATTCTCTGGCGGCGGCAATCTGGCGTCGATGCTCGCGAAGGAATGCCGCGCCGAAGCAAATGGCGAATGCCAGTACCGAAAGGCTTGTCGTTGCTCTTGATGCAGGATCGGGATCGGGACTTACCAGGAAACGAAAGCCGAACGCGAAGGCGAAGACAACAACGCCACCAAACATGCCGCTGATGAAGGGGGCGGTCGTGCGTTTCTGCTCCAACGAAGACTCCTAGGTTTTCCGCTAGGGAACTATGGTTTCCGCAAGGGAATATATGCGTTGAAGCTGATGTGCTACCGATCCTGACGGCCCCGGCCTGTGGATATCGGGGATGAGCAGATATCAAGCGCGTTTGAGACGGACCTTGTGGAGGGTCGCTGGCTCTGGATGACCGAAACGGTTCAAAGCCACGGCTGCTTCGCTAATCGGTCCACATCCGGTGGGTTGGCACTGTCCATCCCTCGCTCTCGTCCCCCTTAAGAACGCCTCCTGTAGTTCTCCACAGGAAAAGTGAGGAGCGATGCCAAACAGCGGCAGCCGTATTTTTTGCTAAATTGGCACGAAAAAGGGCATAGAGGCCGGGCGAGCGCATCATTAGAGTTCAAATCGGGCAGCGACTGAACCTCTCGGTACATTGGGAGGTCCCGTTCAGGCAAAATATGCACAAGGCTCTCGGGCGTCTTGGCCTCATGATTAGTTGAATATTAAGGAGAGGCATGCAAAGGGTTTGTTGACGGTTTTCGCGCTGGGCGAGCACCCGGAGACAAAGGAGCACTCCAATGCGCGTCAAGCTGGCAGCCGTTTTGGCTTTTCTTTCGACAGCGTCCCTGATGACCAATTCTGCCTTTGCGGTGACGGCGAACGGCAGCATGACGGTTCGCCTGACGATCACCAATGAGTGCAAGGTGCAGACAGCCAATGACCTGAATTTTGCTTCGCACGGCGTCCTCGATGCAAACGTCGACCAGACCAGCACCATCGGCGTGCAGTGCACCTCCGGCCAGACTTACAATGTCGGCCTAGGCGCGGGCTCTGGCTCCGGCGCAACTGTTGCGGTTCGCAAAATGACCTCGCCTGCCGCTGGCACGGTAAACTACACGATTTATCGCGACAGCGGGCACAGCCTCGTTTGGGGCAACACTGTTGGGACGGACACTGCCACCGGAACCGGTAACGGCAACGTTCAAAACCTGACCGTCTATGGGCGGGTGCCCGCTCAGCTGACGCCGGCAGCAGGCGACTACACTGACACGGTTGCGATCACCATAGAGTATTGATCTCTCCCAAGCGCGAGGGAATTGTATGCGACGTCTGCTGACACGTATCAGTGCCGCCGCGATCTTCATGCTGAGCGCAGGTCTCGTTGAGGCTGCTTCACTGAGGGTCGCTCCAACTAGCCTGGAGTTGATCGCGCCCGACAGCGCGGCGGTATTGAACCTGCACAATGACGCCAAGCGCCCGATAAACGTACAGATTCGCGTGTTCAGGTGGCGGCAGGCCGGCGGCGTGGAGCAACTGGAGCCGACTTCGGATGTCGTCGCCAGCCCGCCATCGACTAAGATCGGGCCTAATGCAGACTACGTCGTTCGCGTCGTCCGCGTCAGCAAGGCCCCTGTGGCTACGGAAGAAAGCTATCGCCTGTTGGTAGACGAGTTGCCCGACCCATCGCGGAAAAAGGCCGGAACGGTCGCTCTGGTACTTCGCTATTCCGTACCTGTCTTCTTTCGCAATCCCGATGCGAAACCCTCTGACGTCTCGTTCAGCCTATCGCGGGCCGGAGGCAGGCTCGTCCTGACCGCGCGCAACAACGGTGAAAGCCGCCTGAGACTGTCGAATCTCAATTTGGTCCAAGGCAGAAAGAAACTCGGAGCCCGCAGTGGGCTGGTCGGCTATGTTTTGGGCGGCGCTACAATGCAATGGCCGCTCGGCAACGCCAAGTCGCTGGCCGCAAGCCCTGTTGCGCTCAAAGGGCAAAGCGACCTTGGACCGTTCGATGCCCCAGTTGCGATCAAATGACCGTAAGGTTGTCATCGTCATTGTAGGCACCGTCCTCTCGTCTCTGTCGGTGAATGCGCAGGATTTACAATCCGAACCGCAGATTATGGATTCCGCTTCCCCTCAGACGGAACGCCGCGATCTGTACCTTGAAGTGTTCATCAACGACGTTTCGACGGACCTGATCGGGACTTTCACGGAATTTGCGGACGGCAGCCTGGCTACAACGCCGGACGAACTCACCCAACTTGGCCTGAAACCTGTGGATAGCGCGATCGATGCCGACGGTCTGGTCAGGCTGGATCGGCTGCCGGACGTTGCCTTTCGCGTCGACGAAGCAACCCAGCGCCTTTACGCAACGACAACCAACGATGGTCGATCCGCGCACGTCGTGGACATTCGCGGCAGCGATAAGGAAGATCGCCTGAAACCGCAGTCCGGCTACGGTGGTGTGCTGAACTATTCGCTTTTTGCAAGCTCTAATAGCTGGTTCGAAGATGATCTGGACTTGTTCCAAGGCATTTCCGGTGGCTTCGACGCGCGCGTTTTCAGCCCCTTCGGCACGCTCGGGCAGTCATTCACCGCCGGCTATTCGGACGGCGAGTTCGGCGGGCTTGTGCGGCTCAACACGACCTGGAGCTATTCGGACCCAGAACGCCTGGTGACCTATCGGGCAGGTGATTTCATTTCCGGCGGTCTGTCGTGGACGCGGCCCGTCTACCTCGGCGGCGTCCAGGCGCAACGCAATTTCCGGCTTCGATCCGATCTAGTTACGCTGCCGCTGCCGTCGTTCGGAGGAACCGCAGCCGTCCCTTCCACGCTTGAAGTCTATACCCAGAACGTCCGTACCTTCAGCGGCAACGTTCCCGCTGGGCCGTTCCAGATAACCAATCTGCCCGTGTTTGCGGGCGCCGGCGAAGCGCAGGTTGTCCTGCGAGACAGTCTTGGTCGCGAGACTAGCGCCACGCTGCCGTTCTACACGTCCTCCTCCATGCTGGGACAGGGTCTACTCGATTTCTCGGCGGAAGTCGGATTTCCACGGCGCAATTTCGGCATCGACTCTGCCGACTATGACCAGCGCCTGTTTGGCGTCGCCAGCGCCCGCTACGGTCTCACCAACTGGCTGACACTCGAGGGGCATGCCGAGGGCGGCGAGAATTTGGTCAACGGCGGCGTGGGCGCGGCCTTTCCGCTCGGACACTACGGCGCTGCCTCGGTGGCGGTCGCCGGCAGCCAACATGAGGGGCGCACGGGGGCGATTGTGAACGCATCGCTGGAGACGACCTATAAGGGATGGTCAATCTATGGTCGCATCCAGCGTGCGTTCGGCGATTACCAGGATGTCGCCTCGGTGACTGCAGAACCTTCGTTTCCTAAGCCTGGCGATTTGCCGATCTTTAGCGGCAACGTCCCGCGATCGATTGATCAGGTAACTTTAAGTGTTCCGGCACCGCTTGAGTTTTCAAGCCTCAATCTCTCCTACACCCATCTCGAAAGCGCCGAAGGCGAGAAGAGCCAGATTGTCGGCCTTTCTTATAGTCAGCAAATATTCAAACGAAGCAGCTTCTACGCCACGGCCTTTGCCGACCTCGAAGACCGCGACAGCTTCGGGGTGTTTGCCGGGATTTCCATCCCGTTCGGGGACGACATCACGGCCTCGACTGGCGTAGAGAGCGGTCCAGACGGGCTCAATGTGGCTGCCGACGTAGCCAAAACCGAGCGTCTGGAGGACGGCAGCATCGGTTGGCGGGCGCGGACAGCGGAAGGAGAAACGACTAGCCGTTCGGCTGGCGTCAGCTACAGGGCTCCCTTCGCTCGCTTCGAGGCCGATGTTCAACAATACGATAAGGAGTTCAGAGCGACTGCGCAGATGGATGGCGCGATTGCCGTCGCCGGAGGCGGCATCTTCGTGACCAATCGTATCGACGATGCTTTCGCGGTCGTTGAGGTCGGTGCGCCTGATGTCGACGTGCAATTCCAGAATCGGCCGGTTGGCAAGACCGACAGTCAGGGGCGCATTCTGATCACAGGCCTCAATTCCTACGAGCCGAACACCGTTTCGATCAATCCCAAGAACCTGCCAGTCGATGCGAACATTCCGGCCACCAAGGAAGTCGTGGTGCCGGCCGACCGCAGCGGCGTCGTGGTGAATTTCGGGGTTTCGGAAGCGCCGAAGGCGGCGCTCGTCACCTTGGTCGACAGTAGCGGCGTACCGCTTGAGGCTGGCCTGAACGGCCGTATTGATGGTGGCTCGGAAGACTTTGTCATCGGCTACGATGGCCAAGCCTACATCCAAGGCCTGGATGCCAAAAACGCGCTGGTGGTGGATCGTTCGGATGGGAGTTCCTGCAGAGCCGAATTTGCCTACCAGCCCACGCCCGGCCAGCAAGTGGTGATCAAGGACGTGACGTGCCGCTGAGACTGGGAAACAAGATGCTCCGTTTTGCCATACTGTTGGGCGCTACTCTATTCTCGTCGCACGCTTTCGCGCTAAGCTGCAGCTTTGGCGTCTCCAACATGAACTTTGGCTCGGTGGATACGCTGTCGAGCAGCCAAACCAACTCGACCGCAACGCTAAGCCTGAATTGCACCGGCGGCCTGGTTGGCCAGCAAATCCTGCTTTGTGCGCATCTTGCAGCCGGCAGTGGCGGCGCATCAACGGAAACTGCGCGGCAGATGCTGAGCGGAGCCAACAGCCTCAACTATCAGCTCTATTCGGACTCGGCGCGCAGCATCATCTGGGGGTCCTATGCGTGGGCCTATGCGTCGCGCCCGCCGGCTCTACGGCTGACGCTCGGGGTCTTGGGTACGGCCACCGGCACCGCCACCATCTATGGCTCGGTCTTTGGTGGCCAGGGCACTGTTCCACCCGGGACTTATCTCTCGACCTTTTCCGGCGCGTACGTCGAATATCGTTACCGCGTCACCAACGCCAATAACTGCAGTACAGCTAACAGCACCACCCTCGCGCCGGCTTCGACCTTCACGATAAATGCAACGGTCGCTGCGAATTGCCTCGTATCGACCGGCAACATCGATTTCGGGTCGTCGGGAGTTCTCGCGGCGAATCTTGATGCCACCGGCCAGGTCTCGATTACCTGCACCCCTGCGACGGCTTACACACTCTCCTTGAACGGCGGGACCACAGGTTCACCCCCAGCAGCCCGCAAAATGTCAAAGGGGGCGGAAACCGTGACTTACGGGCTCTACAAGGACAACGCCCGAACTCAGCCTTGGGGTGATGCATCGACGACCGGCAGCATGGTGACGGGAACCGGCACGGGGGCGCTGCAGTCCTTAACTGTTTATGGCCGGGTGCCGCCACAGGCCATGCCGTCGGCCGGCGTCTACACCGACACGGTGATCGTCACAGTCACCTACTGAGTGGGACACGACGCGGCCACCGCTTGATCACGTATTGACTGTCGCTTCTAAGGAAGATTGGGTTATCGCTCTTGATCACATGCCGCTGATGAAGGGGGCGGTCGTGCGTTTCTGCTCCAACGGAGACTCCTGGGTTTTCCGCTAAGGAACTATGGTTTCCGCCAGGGAATATATGCGTTGAAGCTGATGTGCTACCGATCCTGACGGCCCCGGCCTGTGGATATCGGGGATGAGCAGATATCACGCGCCCCGGAGGTCTCAAGAAGCCCGTGCTGGTGCCCCCGGACGGCGCTAAGGGCCAAATCCAACTGGAGCACTCCACCCGAATTTACCCCGGAAAATCAAGGGAATACGAGAGTATCTTCCCCCGAAGAGGTTAAGCTCAGTGTACCTCTTTGTGCCCGAGCGGTGTACCTTCTGTCAACCCTTGTTAGGCGAGGACGTTGACTATTACCCGCTGCCGTTCGTAGTCGCATAGTGCGCAGTGCAGCTCAGGAACACCTTCCCACCGTCCAACCCTCTGGGATCAAAACCCAATCACTCAGAACGACCGAGTTCGACCCCATTGCGGACGCTCGTCGAAGTGTAGATGCTGCAGATGTCAGGAGGGTATCGCTTGATGTGGACCTTTGCGAAAAAGCTACTCGCGAAATCAAAAACAATGAATGCATTGCTCGGAGATGTCGTCTTCAAGACACCCCCGGTCGTCGGAAGTGCTAGCGATTCTTTCCTCGAATGGCGCGTTAAGAGGTCAATAGACCAGCGAGACGTCTACATAGGTCTTTCGATGAGGCCCGATGGTTACGCTGGTGCGGAAGGTTCCCCTACAAATTACATGAACTTTAGCCTTGAAGCGGCTACTCGGCTTCGGGACAATCTTAACGAGTGTATTGCTGTCGCTCGGCATCAAATGGATGATGATACCTCACCAGATACAAAACGAATGGCGTAAGTGTATGAACGACCTTGGGCACCTTCCTTCGGTAGACCTTCCGATTGCCGCGCGGTTGGACATGCTCCAGTGTCATTTTCATCCTTGGTGGACCCTCGGTGTACCTTTTGGTGTACCTCGGGGGACGTTGAAACCCTTGAGTTCCTTGATTTCTGGGGTTTGTCGGGTGGAAACTGGTGCCCCCGGACGGGATCGAACCGCCGACCTTCGGTTTACAAAACCGCTGCTCTACCAGCTGAGCTACAAGGGCACGGCGCTCCGGTTAGCATATTTGCTGCGCCAGTAAAGACAAAACTCCGTTTTTCGGTTCCCGGCGGACGCGCCGGTTCTGCCGCCAGGGCGTCCTGAAAACGGCCAATTCGCTTCCTATATTGATCGAAGGTGCAATCGCATCAGCGAGGCAGTCGCATGATCAGGCTTGTCATCATTCTCCCGCTCGTCTTCGTGGCCTGGGTTCTCTTGGTGAAGCTCGTCAAGGATCTGAAGCGCGCCAATATCGACTGGACCGGCGTCACCACCATCATCGGCTTCATCGCGCTCGCGTTCTGGCTTCGCCATATCACCGGCATGGGCTGAGGCCTGCCGATTGTTCCGGTGGATTGTCGACCAGCGCGACCGTTTGTGGTCGCGGCTGACAGTATCAGACTGGCACCCCACTGCCCCCTTTTTCTGCGTGTCTGAGTGGCAGGGCAGAGGGGTTGTTCCTGCGACCTCTTAGGACCTGGGTTCCTCGCCCGCCGCGAAGCAGGGGAGAGGTGGCCGCGCAGCGGCCGGAAAGGGGCCTTCGTAGGGCGCGGTCCCCTCTTCGTCGCGGCTTCGCCGCGCCACCTCTCCCCACTTCCGTGGGCGAGGAACCCAAGCTGGAATAAAGTCGCGCTCCGTCAGCCTCTCTGTCCTGTCGAACATCGCTTAAGGCGAGATCGGATGCCGCTTCAGCATTCGCCAACACTCTTGCCGATGTACAGGGATTTCCCGACAGCCTAATCTACTGCCGAGCCGAAATAGGGAGAGAGGGCGCTTGGGCGAGCACGATCCGAACGAAGAGCCGATCGAGACGGTTTTCCGCAACGGCACAATCACCACCGTCGGCATCCTGCTGGCGTTCTCGCTGGGCTTCATCACGCATTGGGCCGCCAACCCGATACCATGGGAAATCTATCACCTGGCCGCCGTCGTGCCGATTTTGATCGGCATTGCCCTGCAGATACGAGCGCTGCGGTTGCTGCTCGACATAACGTCTCTACAACGGCGCGTTTATGAACGCGCCAATCGGATCTTCATTGCCGGCCTCATCTTCACCGCCTGCGGAGTTGGGCTGGCGATGCTGCTTGATTTCTACGACCTGTCGACCAAGAGCGCGGTGCCCGGGGGCTAGCTCTGGCCATCCTGGCAGATGTCGCACCATTCGGCGCTGGTCAGCGCTGCCACGCGCTCGGTTCGCTACCAAGGCCGGGAGGGGTCGGCAGGCCGCCGATCATCCTCGTCACCTGCGCTGCTGCATCGCGCACCAGCGGGCCGATTTCGGCCAGCCGCTCCGGTGTGACCCGTACCGTCGGCCCGGAGACCGAGACGCCGCCGATCGGTTCGCCGAATTCGTTGAAGATGGCGGCGGCGACACAGCGCATACCTGGATGCCGCTCCTCGTCATCGACCGACCAGCCGCGCAGCTTGATCGTCACCAGATCGCGGGCGAGCGCCGAGATGTCGGACAACGTGTTTTCGGTGAAGCGCTCCAGCCCGGCCCGGCGCAGTATGGTGGCGACGCGCTCCGGCTCGAGATGCGCCAGCACCGCCTTGCCGATGCCCGAGGCATGGAAGGAACTGCGCGTGCCCGGCCGGAAGAAGGCGCGAATCGCCTGGTGCGTCTCGACCTGGCTGACGAAGACCACGCAATCGTCCTCGGCGACGCCGAGATTGGCGGTCTCGCCGGTCTTCTCCATCAATTCCTGCATGACGATACGGGCGCGGTCGACCAGCTTGCGGCGGCGCAGGAACGCTGCGCCCATGCGATAGGTCTCGACGCCGATCAACCACAGCTGGTCGGTGCCTTCGAACTCGACCATGCCATGGTTCTCCAGCGTCGTCAGCATGCGGTAGGCGGTGGATGCCGGCAGGCCGGAACTGGCGGCGATCTCGCTCAACGACAGGCCGCTGCCATCGGCGACGATTGCCAGGATGCGCAGCGCCCGGTCCAGCGACTGCACCGAGGCGGCCTCGGATGGCCCGTTGAAAGCGCGCGGCCGGCCGCGCTGGCGTTTTTCGGTGGTTTCCATGGATCCATCCTCCCCTGTTTTGCTCAAGCAAGCAATGAAAAAGTTTTTCACAACCCTGCGAAGCGAATTTATGGAAAACAGAAAGGCCAATCAATTCAAGCAGCAAGAGCCGTTCCCTAGAAATGAAAAAATATTCTGAAAAAATTGAAAAATAATCGACGCACTGGCATCATCAGGCGTCAACAATTCCGTGGAGGCTGACATGGCCAAGATGCGCGCGGTCGACGCAGCGGTTCTCGTTCTAGAAAGGGAAGGCATCTCGTGTGCCTTCGGCGTGCCGGGTGCTGCGATCAACCCGCTCTATTCGGCGCTGAAGGCGAGGGGCAGCATCCGCCACATCCTTGCGCGGCACGTCGAGGCGGCCTCGCATATGGCCGAAGGGTTTACCCGCGCCAGATCGGGCAATATCGGTCTGTGCATCGGCACTTCGGGTCCGGCCGGCACCGACATGATCACCGGCCTCTATTCCGCCGCCGCCGATTCTATCCCCATCCTCTGCATCACCGGGCAGGCGCCGCGGGCGCGTCTCAACAAGGAGGATTTTCAGGCCGTCGACATCGCCGCGATCGCCGCACCCGTCGCCAAATGGGCGGTCACCGTCATGGAACCCTATCTGGTGCCGATGGCGCTGCAGAAGGCGTTCCATCTGATGCGCTCGTCGCGGCCGGGGCCGGTGCTGGTCGACCTGCCGGTCGATGTGCAACTGGCGGAGATCGAGTTCGACATCGATGCCTACGAGCCGCTGGTGCCGTTCAAGCCGGCAATGTCGCGCGCTCAGGCGGAGAAGGCGCTGACGATGCTCGACGCGGCGGAAAAGCCTGTGATCGTCGCCGGCGGCGGGATCATCAACGCCGATGCGTCGGACCTGTTGATAGAATTCGCCGAAGTTACCGGCGTGCCTGTCATTCCGACGCTGATGGGCTGGGGCGCGATCCCCGACGACCACCGCCTGATGGCCGGCATGTGCGGACTGCAGACCTCGCATCGCTACGGCAATGCGACGATGCTCGAGGCCGATTTCGTTTTCGGCATCGGCAACCGCTGGGCCAACCGCCACACCGGTTCGGTCGACGTCTACACCAAGGGCAAGAAGTTCGTCCACGTCGATATCGAGCCGACGCAGATCGGCCGCGTCTTCGCACCGGACCTTGGCGTCGTCTCGGATGCCGGTGCGGCGCTTAAGATGCTGCTCGACGTCGCCACCGAATGGAGGACCGCCGGGAAATTGCGCGACTGGTCGGGCTGGGCCGGCGAATGCCGGCAGCGCAAGAAGACGATGAAGCGCAAGACCCATTTCGACCAGGTGCCGCTGAAGCCGCAGCGCGTCTACGAGGAGATGAACAAGGCGTTCGGCCGCGAGACCACCTATGTCACCACGATCGGCCTGTCGCAGATCGCCGGGGCGCAATTCCTGCATGTCTACAAACCACGCAACTGGATCAATTGCGGCCAGGCTGGACCGCTCGGCTGGACATTGCCGGCAGCACTTGGCGTTCGCGCCGCCGATCCGGACCGCACAATTGTGGCATTGTCCGGCGACTATGATTTCCAGTTCATGATCGAGGAACTGGCGGCCGGCGCACAGCACAAATTGCCCTACATCCATGTCGTGGTGAACAACGCCTATCTCGGGCTGATCCGCCAGGCGCAGCGCGGGTTTTCGATGGATTTCGAAGTCAGCCTGGCTTTCGAGAACGTCAATCGACAGGGCGATGCCGAAGCTGGCTATGGCGTCGATCACGTCGCCGTTGCCGAGGCGATGGGCTGCAAGGCGGTCCGGGTGCGCCGGCCGGAGGAATTCGCCGGTGCCTTCGAAGAGGCAAAGCGCCTGATGGACGAGCACCAGGTTCCGGTGGTGCTCGAATTCATCCTCGAGCGCGTCACCAACGTTTCGATGGGTACCGAAATCGACAAGATCACCGAATTCGAGGAGCTTGCCGAGCGCCATGAAGATGCCCCCACGGCGATCGTCATGCTCGATTAAGCCGCATATGAGGAACTACTGCCATGCCACGGTTTTCAGCCAATCTTTCGATGCTCTTTGGCGAGCATGACTTTCTCGACCGCTTCGATGCCGCTGCCCGCGCGGGCTTCAAGGGCGTCGAGTACATCGGTCCCTATGACCATGCGCCGGATGTCGTCGCGGCCAGGTTGAAGAAGAACGGGTTGACGCAGGTCCTGTTCAACCTACCTGCCGGCGACTGGGCCAAGGGCGAGCGCGGCATTGCGCTCCTGCCGGACCGCATCCCGGAGTTCCGGCAAGGCATTGCCAAGGTCGTCACCTATGCGCACGCGCTCGGCTGCGAGCAGGTCAATTGCCTCGCCGGCATCGCGCCGCAGGGCGTCGATCACTCAGTGCTGGAAGACGTCTTCGCC
This sequence comes from Mesorhizobium sp. M0136, assembly GCF_040322515.1. Classification (NCBI taxonomy): domain Bacteria; kingdom Pseudomonadati; phylum Pseudomonadota; class Alphaproteobacteria; order Hyphomicrobiales; family Phyllobacteriaceae; genus Mesorhizobium; species Mesorhizobium sp. M0136. The sequence continues at coordinate 66,011 of NZ_JAMYTP010000023.1, read as the reverse complement.
GAAAATCTGGCTTTCGCGGCGGAAAAGCTGGAGCAGGCCGGCATCAGGCTGCTGATCGAGCCGATCAACACCCGCGACATTCCGGGCTTCTTCCTTAATTACTCAGATCAGGCCCTGGCGCTGATCGACCGCGTCGGCTCGAAGAACCTGTTCCTGCAATACGACATCTATCACATGCAGATCATGGAGGGGGATCTCGCCCGTACCATCGAGGCAAACCTCGACCGCATCGCGCATATCCAGCTTGCGGATAATCCCGGCCGTCATGAGCCGGGGACGGGCGAGATCAATTTTCCCTTCCTGTACAACCACATCGACCGCATCGGCTATTCCGGCTGGGTTGGCGCCGAATACAAGCCGAAGGGTGGGACGGAAGCCGGACTGGGCTGGTTTCGGGATCTGGCCGGGCAGGGGAGTGCGGCGGCGTAGACGCTACGCATCGCCGCCTTACAAGAAACGGAGAAAGACATGGAAACCATCGGCTTTATCGGCCTCGGCATCATGGGTGCGCCGATGGCGGGGCATCTGCTCGACGCCGGCTACACCGTCGTCGTCAGCGATCATCGCTCGAAGCCGCCGGCCAATCTCGTCGCCAAGGGTCTGAAGATCGTCGCTGGCCACAGCGCCGTCGCGAAAATGGCCGACATCATTATCACCATGGTGCCGGATACGCCGCAGGTCGCCGATGTGCTGTTCGGCGAAAACGGCGTCGCGTCCGGGCTGACAAGAGGCAAGCTGGTCATCGACATGAGCTCGATCTCGCCGATCGAGACCAACGCCTTTGCAAAAAAGATCAACGACCTCGGCTGCGACTACCTCGACGCGCCGGTGTCGGGCGGCGAGGTCGGCGCCAAGGCGGCATCGCTGACCATCATGGTCGGCGGCGAGGAAAAAGCCTTCGAACGCGCCAGGCCTATCTTCGAGAAGTTGGGGAAGAACATCACGTTGGTCGGACCGAACGGCGTCGGCCAGACGACCAAGGTCGCCAATCAGATCGTCGTCGCGCTGACCATCGAGGCCGTCGCCGAAGCGCTTGTCTTTGCTTCAAAAGCTGGTGCCGATCCAGCCAAGGTGCGGCAGGCGCTGATGGGCGGATTGGCCGCCTCGCGCATCCTCGAAGTGCATGGCGAGCGCATGATCAAGCGCAGCTTCGCGCCCGGTTTCCGCATCGAACTCCACCAGAAGGACCTGAATCTCGCTCTCGAAGGCGCCAAGGCGCTCGGCGTCGCCCTGCCCAACACCTCGACGACGCAGCAACTGTTCAACTCCTGCGTGGCCAATGGCGGCGCCAAGGAGGATCACTCGGCGCTGGTCAGGGCGCTGGAGCGTATGGCGGGATGTGAAGTGGGTGAATAGTGAGCAGTGAGGAGTGAATAGTAGATGGCAGTGAGTAGTTGGTAATGAGTTGATCACGACCTACGTGCAGTCTCACCATTCACTCTTTCAAAAATTTCCTTGCCGCATAAAGGCTCACCGCCGCGGCATTCGACACGTTGAGCGAGCGGATGGCGCCGGGCATGTCGAGCCGGGCGAGCGTGGTCACCGTCTCGCGCGTTTTCTGGCGCAGGCCTTTGCCCTCGGCACCAAGCACCAATGCGATCTTTGCTCCGGCAAAGCTGGTTTCGAGTTCCGCCGGACCGTCCGAATCCAGCCCGATCGTCTGGAAACCGGCCTCGTGCAGCTGCTCCAGCGCATCGGCCAGGTTCTTCACCTCGATCTGGTCGATGTGTTCCAGCGCGCCGGAAGCCGACTTCGCCAGCACGCCGGATTCCTGTGGGCTGTGGCGCGCCGTGGTGATCAGCGCGCCGGCGCCGAAAGCCACCGCCGAGCGCAGGATCGCGCCGACATTGTGCGGATCGGTGATCTGATCGAGCACCAGCACCAGCCTGGTGTCGCCAAGCGCATCGAGGCGCTTGGGTTTTAGCGGCTCGGCCTCGATCAGCACGCCCTGATGCACGGCATCCGAGCCGGTGACCTTGTCGATGTCCCTGGGTTCGACCAGTTCCGCCTTGAAGGGCAAAGCGCCGAGATCGGCGATTGCCAGTCGCTCGGCAGCGTTGCGCGTCACCAGCATTTTTTTGATCTTGCGGCGCGGATTGTCGAGCGCCGCCCGCACCGTGTGCAGCCCGTAGAGCCGCACCAGCCCATCCGCGGCGGTCTCCCCGGGCGGCACCGGCTGGCGTGGCCTGAACGCCGGCGCGCCGCCGCCCTTCTCGTCGCGATGCGCACGGCGCAGCTTGGCGTAGTGGGTGTCTTTAGGGGTTTTGGGCTTGTTGTCGTTGCTCATGGCCGGTTCTATAGCCGTGTCGTCCGGTCATGGATACAGCCGCACAAGCTGCTTGTCGGGCGAGGTGTGAAATTCAGCGTTTTTTGCCGGGCTGTTGCGGTTGACAGTTTTGGACGCTCCCGCCATAAGGCGCTGCGCGGAAAGGCTGCTTTGGCGGCCGCGACGCGTCGATGCCTCGTTGCATGGCTCCGGCGGCAGACTGGAGAGGTGCCCGAGTGGTTAAAGGGGACGGACTGTAAATCCGTTGGCTATGCCTACGTTGGTTCAAATCCAACCCTCTCCACCACTGCCGGCCCGGAAGCCCTGAAACGCAGCGCGAGCGTCGGAGCGGATCCGATGCTTGACTGAAAGGCGCGGGTATAGCTCAGTGGTAGAGCAGCAGCCTTCCAAGCTGAATATGCGGGTTCGATTCCCGCTACCCGCTCCAGCCATCTACTTGAAATCATTGATGAAATCGCCTTCAAAAAAATGCGCCGTGTCACGCGTGTCACTGGCGTGTCACTGTCTTAGCTTGGCCCGCGCCTCGGCAACCTTGCGGTTGTTGTCGAGGTCGCCGTTGCGGACGTAGCCTTGCGTCGTCTTGGTGGTCGTATGGCCGGCCATCTTGCGCGCCGATTCGAGATCGGTGGCGATCTCGGCTTCCGAAATCGCGCCGGCGCGGGTGTCCATCGACCAGACGCTTGCCGGCACCTTCGCCGCGGTGGCCACCTCGCGAAAGTCGGTGGCATAATAATTTTCCCGATAGGGCAGGCCGGTCACTTCCGAGACGATCAGCGGCCCGAAGGCGGGCAGCTTGATGCGCTTCAGCACCATCTGCACCAAAGGGCATTTGCTGAGATCGTGCTCGGTCGCCGCTTTGTTCTTGGATGTGATGGGCACCGTCAGGACATTGTTGGCGGAGATGTCGGCCACCGTCAGGCCCCGCCATTTGGTGTTGCCGCGCACGATGCCGCCGGCATCGCCTGCCTCGACGGGAAGCCATTCGCCGATGATATGGATGCGGCGCAGCGCCGTATCCCATTGCAAAGCCTGCGTCAGCGCGATCGACGGCCGCTCAAGCCTGATCGCCTTGGCGCAGATGGCGAGCGCATGCCTGTATTCCATCTTGATGCGGCGCGGGTCCGGCGGGGCGAACTCCATCAGCGACAGGATCTCGCGCGCTTGCGCGCAGCCGTCCAGGCGTTCGGTGGTGCCGAACGACAGGACCGATCGCAGCTTGCGGATGGCACCATGGGCGCGGCGGCGCCGGCCCTTCGATCCCCATTGCTCGAACCAGCGGCGGAAATCCGAGCCGACCAGGTTGCGCACCAGGCGCTTGCCGACGGTGTCGACAATCAGCTTCAGCGACGGATCATAGTCGCGGATGCGGGTCGAATGCTTCAGCGCCTGATAGGGCGATTGCGGATGTGTCTTGTAGATCAGGACCGCCGACGTGACCGAACCGTCATATTCCGGGCTCTTGCCGTGGCCTTCCAGATCGGCGAGCAATTCATCGGTCCAGGTCTGGCAGATTTTCGAGATGGCCTGGTCGTCGGTTGTGACGTCCGGATGTTCAAGCATGGCTTGGGCGATCGCTTCATCGGTGATCGGCCGCGGGTCGAGCGCCTTCGGCGCCTTCCTGCAAGCCCGCTGCGGCACCCAGTAATGGGCGCGGCTGCCATCCGCCCTCGGCCGGTACTTGTAGCCCGGCCGGTCCTTTCGCTGTTCAGTCATTAAAATTTTCCTCTCCGTCCACGGCGGCGGGAATGCCGCCGGCACGGGAAGGAGAGTCCAAACCGGCGCGCCGGTCAAAGAAAACTTCGACGGAACGGCGATCGGTCTTGTTCACAAGCTTGTCGCGGGGCGGAAAATGGCGCGTGGCGCGCAGCCGGTCGAGTGCGCGCTCGGACAGGCCGAACCAGGCGCGCAGCTCCTGGTCGGTCATAAAGCGAGGCACGAATCGCTCGTCCAGCTTCATGGCTTCGCCTTCCGGATAGCGTTGCCGCTGGTGATCATCGCAGCGCCGTCGGCGAACTCGACGCGGACCGAGTTGAAGCGGGCAGGCTTTGGCCGGCCGAAGCCCGGCAAGGCGAACGAGGCGGTACCGGCGCGGCTGCGCGCGGTCACGCGGCAGGGCTGGTCTTTGCGGCCGTGACGATCCCAGCGAAAGAGGTAGGGAAGGGCGGTCAAGCCGGCCTCCAATCCCAGAAGCCTTGCGCGCCCTTGGCGGGCTGGATCGGTTCCAGCGGCTCGATCGCGGTCAGCGGCCACGCCCAGTTGCTATGCTCCTGACGGTCACTGTCGTTCAGCCTGGCGCCGAATTCGGAGACTATCTCGAAGGCGCGCCGCGGCTGGCCGAGCACGGCCGTGCCGACGATCGAGGCGAGCGGCAGGGCGAACGGATTGGAATGCCAGCGCTCGAGCATGGCCAGCGCTTCCGGCTTCAACGCCGTCGACCAGGCCTCGGCCGAGCGGAGGCGAATGATCAGATCGGCGATCTCTGACTTCTTCACCGGCCGAGCGCCGGCATGGATGGCAATCCGCTGCCCGCGAATTGCCACAGGCGCGGGCCAGCCGCGAAACTCGTAGGGTTTGACACCGGCGATGATCAGCGTCGCCCAGGGCTGCCAGATGGTCAGCGCTTTCATTCCGCCACCTCGTAGCCGATTGGAAAGGTCTCCATGCGATAGCCATGCCCCATGGCATTCTCCCAGAACTGATCGCAGAAATAGCTGCTCGTCTTGCTGGTGAGGCCTTGGAACAGAAATGCACGCAGGAAGGCTCGCTTGAGACCATCCTTGACGCGAATGGTCTGCGCCTCCTTAAGACTGAAGCCGCCATAGCCCTGACGCGCGAAATCAGAATGTGTGGCGACGACGTGCCCGTCAGGTGCCGTCACAACCCCGCAAACGCCTTGATGCTTGATGGTCATGCGCTGGCCTCCGGCATTGAATTATGTTCGACGCCGTCGAGCAGCCGGCCAGCGCGGCGCTTTCCGAAGCGACGTGTCGCCTGCTCAGCCGTCGCTGTTCCTCGGGCAACCGCGGTTTGTGCTTCTCCGCTCCACGGAAGTCCGGTCGGTCTAAGGTCAAGGTTGAACGCTGGGCCGAACTCTCCCCATTGCTTGAAGAAGAACGGCACGCTGGCGGCAGCACACTGGTCGCGGATCGAGCGCGCCCATGCGGGATTCATCGGGCGTGCGTTGTGGCCGCTCTCGCCGCCGACGATGATCCAGTCAAGTTTTCCGCCCTCGTGACGAAGCCCGACATCGATGTCGCCCAGCCGCTTGCCGGAAGGGTCACGCGCTTCGGCCCCCATCTCTCCGACAAGCGCGTTCAACCAGGTCGCATCTTGCGCATTTGTTGGCCAGTGCGGGTCAGGATGGCCGCCGCAGTCTTGGAAGGTGTCGGTCCACTCGCCGATGCGATCGAACCGAATCGGCCCCAGCAGCGGCTCGGCCGAGGCGAAGCGGATTGCCGCCGGCGTTGCCAGCAGCTCGGGGACGCGGTCGTCGGCTTCCTTCTGCCGCTCGGCCGAGACGCCAAGCCAGACGTTAGGGATGGGCCAAACCGTTGCGCGAGCCTGGGGGATGACACCCTCCATTACCATGTTCATGCCGGCGACCTCGACTGCGTCCTTGCGCCAGCGCTGACGACTGTCCCGCTGTGTCAGATATTCCCGCATCCGCTTCGAGCGCTTGGTCAGCACCTGGAATGTGTGCCGCGGCGCCAGCGCCATGACGGCGAAGACCCTGTCGATCCATTCGTCCGGCACGTTTTCGGCAAACAGGTCGCCATGGGCGCAGACGAAGATCTTGCGCGGCTTCTTCCATGCGATTGGCTGGTGAAGCCATTGCCGGTTGAGCCGCACCTCGCCGCTCCAGACCGGGCCGATGACAGTGTCACGCGTCAGGCCCTTGCGGCTGTCGATGTGCTTCAGCCGGGTGCCGGCGAGCTTCATGGCGTAGCAGTTGGTGCAGCCGGGCGAGACGATCGAGCAGCCGGTGATCGGGTTCCAGGTCGCGTCCGTCCACTCGATCGAGGAATGGTCAGCCATTCTGGCCTCCCTGGTCGACCAGGCCCCAGCCATACTCGCCGTCGACCAGGCGCGGCTCGATCCTGCCCTGCTCATAGAGTTGCAAAGTCGCTTCGAAGAGTTCCGCCGGCATCTCTGCGCGCGCGGCTGCAATGGCGCGTTCGGCAAACGAGCCGAAGTCCGTGGCGGCGCGATCAGCCATCGAGCGCCTCCAGCATCCTGCCATCGGCCGAGACGCGGAACTTCACGCCTTGCGACCAATAGCCCATGTCGACGGTGATCCGCACGCCGTCGGCGGCGACCGGGGCGGACATGTCGGCGAGCGCCTTGGCGAATTCGTCCATCGTGTCCATGCAGGTTTCGTAGTCTTCGTCCCAGGCGAACCAGTTGGACGCGGCGATGCGGGCGGATGGCGGCAGGTCGGCGGGCTCGGCAGGCAGCGCCTCGGGCTGGAACATGTCGACCGTCCTGTCGTCGCGGGGATCGTCCAGCGACCAGGTGCCGTCGGGCATCAGCGTGATCTCGACGGAGCCGCGCGGTTCGTGCCAGACGAATTCAACGACCTCGCTCGGCTCCAATGTGGCGACGACACCGCCTTCCGGATCGTCTTCATTGCGGATGATGGTGACGCCGGACACGGTCGGCGAAAGCCAGTCCTCGGCGCGAACGCGGCCGGGCGGCATCGATTCATCAAACATGGCGGCAGGCCACCATTTGCGCGACGAGCGGAAGGTCGGGAGATCAAGCATCGGCCTTCTCCTCCAACAACGCCGTTCGGCCGGCGTCGGTGAGGACATAGACACCGTCTGTCGGCTCACCCCACGCGTTGGTGCTGCCCTCGACGGCTATGAGGCCGCCCCTCTGAAGCAGATGCATCATGTGCGCGCGCGGATACGCCAAGTCGTATGGACTTGCCCTACCTCCTCGCGAGCGAAGCTTCTGGAGGACGTGCTTGCGAGGTTCTGTCAGCTTCATCATCAAACCCTCATTGGCATCAGGACGAAGAGCGGTTTCAGGCCGGTCTCGTCGGCGGTTTCCGGCTGGATCAGCGTCGGCGAGCCTGGGTCGCCGAGGCTGAACACCAGGCGTTTGCTTGTCGCAGCGTTGAGCAGGTCGAGGCAGTAGCGGCCGTTGAAGCCGATCTCGACGCTTGATCCTTCGCCATGCTCGATCGTGACTTCGTCATTGGCGCTGCCGGCGTCGGGATTGTTGGTGGTCAGCACCAGGTTGCCGCCGGCCTCGAAGGCGAACTTCACCGCGCTGCCGCGTTCGATCGACACTGTGGTGACCCGGTCGACGGCGCCGGCAAGTGTTTCCCGCTCGACCGTGAAATGGTTCTGGTTGCCGGTCGGGATGACCCTGACATAGTCGGGAAAGCTGCCGTCGATCAGCTTCGACAGCAGAGCGGCCTTGCCGGTCTCGACGCGGATCTTCGTGTCCGACAGGCTGACCTTGACGGCGCCCTTGTCGCCGAGCAGCTGGCGGATCAGCCCGACCGTCCGGCGCGGGATGATGATGCCCGGCATGCCGGCGGCGCCCTCGGGCACGGGCATGCTGAACTTGGCCAGGCGGTGGCCGTCGGTGGCGACGGCGTTCAGATAGTGTTCGCCGGCATGCCAATAGATGCCGTTGAGATAGTAGCGCGTCTCCTCGCTCGATATGGCGAAGGAGACGGTGTCGAGCATCCGCTCGAACAGGCCGGAATCCAGCTCGAAATTCTGGCTGAAGGTGCCCTCGCTCATCGTCGGGAAATCGGTCGACGGCAGCACCTGGATCTTGAACCGCGACCGGCCGGCGGTCAGCGTGGCGAAATCCTTCTCGGCCAGCAGCGCGATCTCCGCGCCCTCCGGCATCTTGCGCACGGCGTCGTGCAGGATCGACGCCGGCAGGGTGAAAGTCTCGTCCTTGCCGGCCTGGCAGGCGAGCGACGCGCGCAACTCGCAGTCCATGTCGCTGCCGGTGATGGTCAGCGTGCCCGCCTTGGCGTCGATCGCGAGCAGGACGTTGGCCAGCACCGGAATGGTGGTCCGCCGTTCGACCGCCTTGTTGACGAGGCCGAGCGCGGGAAGCAATGCCTCCCGCGCCGCGATGATGGTGTTGGGCTTGCTCACGCCGACATCTCCGGCGTGCCTTCATAGGTCGGCAGACCCGTCTTTTCCCGCGCCTCGCCGAGCACGTCGCGGACATGCTGGGTGATGAACTGGTCTGGCCGGTATATCTGATAGAACCAGACGACCTTGCCGCCCGCCGGCCGGTAACGCAGGCGCACCGGGATGCGCACCTTCTCGCCCATGAAGAACGGGGCGATGTTGAGCATGAAGATGCCCGGCACCTTCAGCGGCTTGCCGTCGGCTCCGTTATGCGTCTCCTCCCAGGCGATCTGGCCTTCGCCGCTCTGCAGTGTCGTCGAGGCCTTGACCTTGCTCTCGACATTGACCTGCAGGCCGCGCGACAACTCGACCAGCTGCGCCGGCGTGGCGATCGTGGTGGCGAAGTCGCGCTCGTACTGGAGCTTCTCGTCTTCGGTTGGCGACGATAGTTCGGCGACGCGATCCTCGAGGAACCAGGCGAAGTCGGCCTGGTCCATCTTGGCGCCATCCCCGGCCACCCATTTCTGCCATTCTTCCGACAGCGGGAAGGCATAGTGCACCCGGTGCTTGCCGAAATTGGCATGGCCTTCGGCAAGCTCGTGATAGTCGATGATCGTCGTCAGGGTCGGCTTGCGCCAATCCATGTTGGCGAAGATGGCGCTGTGCTCGGTCTGGTGGCGGACCGTCAAGTTGCAGAAGGCCTCGAAGGTCTGCGCTACCGCCTGGCCGGTCTTGCGGGCAGGATGCTGCCGGTAGGGCTCGAACAGCCGGTCGAGAGCTTCGATGCCCGGCACCGTCCCGCGCTTGAGCAGCACCGGAATGGCTTCGGGCAGGCCTGGAACCTTGGCGCTGTTGGCAAGGGTTGCGATCTCGACGCCTTCCGCCTTGGCGCCGAGCCAGGCAGCGGTGTTGAGGTCGAAGGCTGATAGTTGTTTGGGGTCGGCGGCAATGGCGTTCTTGTCGGTCATGTCGGTTCCTCTCGGGTTTGGGCCTTGGGTCAGGACTGCTGGCGATCTGCGGCCGCGCGCGGGCCGCCGAACATGTCGGTCTGCTGCGGATGCTCGGTCGACAGCGAGCCGTCATCCAGCACCCAGTAGAAGGAGGAGCCGCGCGCCGGCTTCGGCCGCTTCGAATCGATCTCGCATGAAATGGTCGCCGTGCCGGCCTCGACCTCGAGATTGAGCTTGAGGGTGACGTTGCCCTTGATCTTGGTTTTTGGCCGGTCGCCGGAAAGCTCCTTCAGCTTGGCCAGCGTCTCGGTGATCTCGGTCGACATGGCGGCGGCGACTTCGCCGCCTTCCAGCATGCCGATGATGGTCTGTGCATCGCGTATTTTTTTCATGGTGTCCTCACGGCCGTGCGCCTGCCGTCGAGTGTGACCGAACCGAAGGTGCCGGCAGGCTGGCCTCCGGACGGGGCGGGCAACGAAGCCCGGCCCGCAGTGGCGGGCTATAAGGGGATGTCGTCGTCGAGCTGCCGGCGTGCGATCACTTGCGCGTCAGCCTCTGTCAGCAGGCCGCTCAAGACCCTGATGGTCTCATGCGCACGGACGTTGCGATTGAGGGCGGCCGTCAGCTCCTGGTAATATTGCGAGAGGCGCGTTTCGAGACGTTCGACCTCCGACTGCAACTGCAGGATCCGCTTTTGGTAGGCAGCATTGCCTTTGCCGCTGACGGCGAGCTTGCGCGCGCTGTCCATCGCTTTCGCCTTGGCGACTGTAACAATAAGCGTTCTGCCATTGACCTTACGCTTGACGTGCGTCTGCATCGTCCTCTCCTCAAAACGGGATTTCGTCGTCGAGCGTCTCGCGCAGGCCGGGCGACTGCTGGTCTGGAGACCGCTCCTGGCGGCTCGATGCACCGCGCTGGGTGCCGTAATCGTCAGGGCTGCGCGCCGGATGATCGGCCTTGTCGAGCATCTGCAGTTCGCCGCGGAACTTCTGCAGCACGACTTCAGTGCTGTAGCGAGGCTGGCCGGACTGGTCTTCCCATTTGCGGGTCGAGAGCTGGCCCTCGACATAGACCTTCATGCCCTTCTTCAAATACTGCTCGGCGACCTTGCAGATGTTCTCGTTGAAGCAGACCACGGTGTGCCACTCGGTCTTTTCCTTGCGCTCACCCGTCGTCTTGTCGCGCCAGCTTTCCGACGTGGCGACGCGGAAATTGACCACGCTGTCGCCGCTGTTGAGGCGGCGGATTTCCGGGTCGGCGCCGAGATGGCCGATGAGGATGACCTTGTTGACGCTGCTGGCCATCAGCGACCTCCTGCAGCCTGGAGGCGGAGCAGCTTCGCCGTCTTCTTAAGCGTCGACGCGCTGCCGGCGGCGAAGTTGCGGCGCGAACCGTATTGCTCGGCCATACTGCCGCGCCAGATGACCGGCGTACGCTTCGGCGCGAGCTTGCGCTTCTTTCGGCTGGCGGGCTGGCTGAGGGTTTGGACCCGCGCGGGGATAATCGCCTGCTGAACGGGTTGGAAAGCCGAGGCCGACGCGAGCAGAGCTGCCGCCATCGCTGTCGATTTGCCAAGTGACATGATTGCCATCAGGCGGTCCTTTCGTCGGGTAGGGTGATGAGCGCACGGCCGGCTGGCGCGTTCGGGTCTGGCAGCGTCAGCGCGGCGATCTGGGCCTCGAGGTCGGCAATCAGGTCGTTGCGCAGGCTGGCGGCGAAGGAGGCGGCCAGCACGATCTCGCCGGAATTGTAGAGCCGCTCGCCGATCAGCAGGCGCAGCGGCTCATTGGCGCGCAGGCGCTCGACGGTGTCGTGCCAATGGCGGATGGCGGACTCGCTCACGCCGCCCTCACCACAATGCCGAGATAGCGCTCCAGCCGGTCGAGGAAGGCGATCTCGGCCTTCATCGCGCCCCATGGCTCGATCGTCCCGGTCAGCCTCGGCGGCTTCAGCCCTTTCGGGATGCATCGCGGGTCGGCGTTCGGTCCGAACAGGGCGAGCGCTTCGGCGACCAGCATCCGGTCGTCCATGTCCTTAACCTGGCGGACATAGAGCGGCATGCGCGTGATGTCGGGCAGTTGCGCCGCCTCGTAGATCGCCAGATCGATGCAGCGTTTGACTTCGCCGATGGCGCGATGGACGAGTTTCGCGATGAACTCCGGCCGGTCGAGCTTGGCCGCAGTGGCCAGCTTCTCGACCCAATACTGGATCAGGTCAACAGCCGGCCGGGTCACGTCGCCGAACGGATATTCGTGTCCGTCATGCAGCACGAAATATCCGGCAAGCACGCTGTCGCCGGTCTCGCGGAAGATCGCGTCGGCGCCCATGACGGAATGCTGCGCCACCGAATAGGCGGCGCCACGATAGATGCCGTTGAAGCGGGCAATCTTCGACAGCGCGTTGGCCATATCGGCGAAGTCGATGTCAGCGGCGGTCGGGTTGATCAGATCGAACGCCGTGCCGTCCGAGCGGAACGCCGGAACGACGGCCGATCGCTTATCAGCGTTCCGCTTTGAGATGTGCCGCACCTCCTGGTTCATTGCGCCACCTGCGGCAGCGTCTGCTCGACCGCCTTGATCACCGCCTCGCGGTTAGCCGGGAAGATCGGCAGGCGGTTGAGGTAGAGAGACAGAAGTCCAAGGCAGCGCTCGCGCTGGCCGGGCCACGGATCGAGCACGAGGGCCGCGCGCGCCGTGCAGTAGCGTCCCCAGTCGACAAGGCGGGCCTGTGTCTCCTTGGTGTCGCGCGGCAGGGGCGGCCGGTTAGGCAGCGGTGCCCGCGCCTTCTCGATGATGTCGGCCATCAGATCGGGCCTGGCGTTGACCTGCCGCACGCTGGCGGTGCTTGCCAGTTTTGCTGCCGCATCCCTGAATTCGGCAATCTCGGCCCAGGTGAAGCCGGCGCCGACCAGGTCCTTGCCGCGCACTCCGCCGCCGACCGCAAACAGATCGCGCATCGCCTCGGCCATTTCACGGCAGCGCGGATGCGCGTCGTCGGCATCCTCGGGAAACACCGGCCGCGTCTGCGGCGAGCGGAAGTCAGCTTGATTAAGCATAACAGTTGGCCTCCTGGACCCGTTCAATTGCGGAAAGAAGTTCTGCCTGCCGGGCAGGCGCCGCCTGGTCTTCGAACCGGCTTTCCATGTTGGTGATGGTCGTCCGGAGTTGATCGTCGGACAGGCGGTCGCGCCAGTCGGCCCAATCGCGTTGAACGCCCGGCATGGTGTCGTAGCCGAGGCATTCGAGCGTCTCGATCAGATCGCGCCTTTCGGCCGACATGCCCGCAGGATGCTCGCCGACGTTCATCAGGCGGCTCCGAAGATCACGGCGGCGCAAAACAAGATGGCCGTGACCGCCGCCAGCGAGGCGAGGTTCTTGGCCAGCGAGTAATCCTCGTGATAGCCTCGCGAGTGCTGCAGGCGCTCACCTTCGATGACGCCGAGATTGCGCGGGGGAGCTTCATGCGACAATTGATATTGGCGGCGGCGCTGGTGACGGCTTGGGCCGGGCAGGGGCTGGCAGATGACCCGGCCGTGCTCGGCCGCGCCGGCATGGAACAGGTTTACGTGTGGCGGGACTACGATTCGTGGAGCGAGGGGCTGGCGCTCGTTCGGGCCGGTGTGCACGAGACCGATCCGCAAATGGTCCTTCGGTTGATGGCCTGCATTGCCAAGAAGGGTGACCACGCGGTGATTGTCGGGCGTGCTGGCGTTGCCGCAAAGACCGTCCTGGTCATTGACGGGGAGCAGAAGGGCTGTCGCGGCTTTGTGACCGACGAGGATCTTGGATTGCGATGACACCGAGAGCGCTCCACCGTTGAGACGATGGGCAAAGTGTGAATTACTCACATCATAGTGTCAAGCGGAAATGTGATAAACTCACACTGCACGAAGCGGGAGTGAGAATCAGCTAGAGCTTATGGAGCGCGTTTGCGCGGCTTGGCCGCAAGCACGGCCGCCAGTTCGCTGGCTAGCCGCAACGCCTTTGTACGGTCTTCTTCGTCGAGCGGCGCCAGGTAAGCGGCGATGATCTCGCCGAACTGCATCGCGAGGTCTTCGCCGAAGGACCGCTCCAGCCTGTCGTTGACCTCGCGGTTGAGGCTCTTGCGCCCCCGAACCTCTTCCAGCCTCGACTTGAGTTCTGGCGACAGGCGGACATGGAAACTGGGGCGTGGCGGTCGTGACATGCCCCGACTTATCGCCGAAAGGTCAAGCCTTCGAAATGGTTCCAGATTTAGCCGAAAACTGGTACTACTTTCCCCGCTATTCACAGGGCATGGTTACAGGTTGAAATATTCTGGTGATGAAACGGCAACGGTTGTGTACGTATCAAAATGGGACAACCAGACGGCAGTAAAAACTGATTTGACAAAATCAGAGGAAATTGTTCCTATTTTCGCGCCGTTCGGTTTGGGAGAAGAGAGAAAGTGATCCAGTACGAATCGCGCGAAGCGGCGGGCGAGCAGGCGATGGCGAAGTTGCGCGCGATTGCGGAATCGCCGCATTCAAGGGCGGCGCTCATAGCCAAGCGGATCGACAGGGACACGCGATCGATCGCTGCGGCGATGAGGGAAATCCACGGCGGTCGCTGGCGCGTGCTGATCGATCACGATTCCGGGGTGGTTGCGGTTTCGCGGGATTTCTCGGCACCGCTCGGCTCGCCAAGCGCGAATCTGGCGTAGGTCAGCACGGCGGCCTGGACCTCCCGCGGCGCCGCCGCCAGACGCGTGAAAACCTCGCGCAACTCGTCGCTGCCATCGATATCCTGCGGTAAACCTTCGCCGGTAATGAGCCAGGCCTCCCTGACCTTATAGGCGCGAGCATAGTCCTTGGCCGCGCGGGTGATGCCGGTCCTGCCGCTCTCGTGCTGGATATAGGTATTGTAGTTAAAGCCGAAACGCTTCGCGGCGGCCTTCGCATTGTCGAAGCCGCGCATCTCGCGGGCCTGGCGTAGGCGCGCGGCCTGCTCGTCTATTCGGGTTACATCCGTCATGGCGTGACTTTTTCACATTTCCGCTGTGAGTTTCTACTTGACAGATTGATGTGACTTTCTCACACTACCGCTCATGTTGGATCATTCGTTCGAACTAGAGACGGACAAAGCAGTCGATGTGGTCGCCCTGCGGGGCGCGCTCGGTTGGACGCAGCAGCAGCTCGCGGACCATTGCGGCGTCGATCGTTCGACCGTCTCCACCTGGGAGACGCGGCCGCCGGCCAAGGGGCCGGCTCTGATCCTTCTGCGCCAGCTCCAGGCGTCGCTTTCCGATGCTGCTCGCCCCGGCGGCGTCGCGGCCGGTCCCGAAAAATTCCCCCAAGCCGGGACCGGCCACCCCCATTGCAGCGAGGCGGCCGAATGACCGCGCTCCGCTGCTCGCCTTCGCTGACGTTGCTGCCGCCGCCGGCAGAACCGGTGCGCCGGCTGCCGCCAAAGACGCTGCGGATGTTGAAGCTGCTGTCCGCCTTTGCCCGCGAGCACCCTGCCGATCTCTTGGCGCGCCTGTTGCGCGACGAGGCGAGGCGGATGCTGCGCCTGCCGAGAGAACCGCCGTGAGGCTGTGAATGCGGGTTTTCATGCCCGCGAGTTGAACCCTTTCCACTTCGTCCCGCCATGGGAAATGCAGCCCGCATTTCCCACGCCGGGAAAACTGTGCCCGGAGCCAGACATGGCCGAAATTTCCAGTCAGTGGTTTTACCGCCTCAAGGCAGCGCAGCGCGACCTGATCGAACGCTGCGGCACGATCGAGCGCGCCGCTTCCATCGCCTCGCTGTCGAAAAGCCAGATGGGCCGCTTCAACAATGCCGGCGATCCCGAGCTGATGCCGCTTTCGGCGGTGCTTCTGCTTGAAGCCGAGTGCGGCACGCCATTGGTCACCAGCGTCATGGCGGAACTGAACGGACGCCGTCTTGCGGATGCCGATGCGCCGGGTGCGGCCAACGCCACGATGATGGCGGCGCATGCCGATGTCGTCGTGCAGTTCGGCGAGCTGATCGCCGCCGCAGCCATGGCCTTCGCCGACGGAAGGCTGACGCCGGCCGAGCTTGCCGGCATCGACCGGGGCGCTTCGAAACTGGAAATCGCGGTTGCCGAACTGCGCAAGGCAGCGGCCGCGGCGCGCGGCGCCGGTGGCCTCAGCCTGGTCGGCGGTGCCGCATGAGCGACTGGTCCACCGAAGACCTGCAGGCGCTGCGCGATCTGGCAGGCCAAGGGCTTTCCGCCGCGCAGATTGCGGCTAGCCTGCCGGGTGATCGCAGCCGTAATGCCGTTATCGGCAAGCTCAAGCGCGGCAAGGGCAGGCTCGGTCAGTTGCTCGGCCAGCCGAAGAACCAGGCGATCGGGCGGGCCACGCCCAAGACCGAGAAGCCGCCAAAGCGGAAGTATCGGCCGGTCCGTCGCATCGTCAACGCGCCGTCGATCGAGGCGCCGGTCGAGCGGCTGTTCGAGGCCGAGCCGGTCGCCAATCTGCCGGCGACGCTGCCGATGACTTTTCTCGACGCGGTGATGACGAACCGCTGCCTGCACTTTGCTTGCGACTGGTTCGCGCCGGGCGGTCCCGACATGCCGGTCTGCGGGGCCGAACGCGCACAGGAAGTGCTGGAGACGCGCTACTGCCGCCGGCATTTGCTGAGTGAACGCCAGCCGAGGGTGGCGGCATGACCACAGCGATGCTCGCCGCGCTCAAATGGTTGCGCAACCGCAATGGCGATGGGGTCTTTGACCGCAACCAGGTGCTGGTCGCCGGCGGCGATCGCGCGCCGATCATGCGGGCCACCTGGAACAAGCTAGAGGCCGGCGGCCTGATCGAATTCTACCTCGATCGGCGGCGTGTGCGCGTCACCCAGGCTGGTTATCTCGCCGATCTTTCGCGTGTCGAGGAATCGGCATGACGGCGCATCCCGACTATGCCGAATTCCTGAAGGCCAAGGTGCGCCTGGCGCCGGCGCTCGGCTTCGATGTGGACCCGGCAACGGTCAACCCGCTGCTGAAGCCGATGACGCAGGCGATCGTGCCATGGGCCTGCCGCGGCGGCCGGCGCGCGCTGTTCCTGCGCTTCGGCCTGCACAAGACATCGACGCAGCTCGAGGTGATCCGGCAATGCCTGGTGCATGCCGGCGGCCATGGGCTGATCGTCGTGCCGCTTGGCGTGCGCCATGAATTCTTCCTCGAGGTCGAAAAGCGCCATCCGAACATCCGGCTGAAGTTCATCAACCGGCCCGGGCAGATGGAAGCGCCGAACGAGATCGGCGCCGAGACCGTGCTGATCCACCTGACCAATTACGAGACGATCCGCGACGGCAAGCTAGACCCCTGCCTGTTCACCGCTGCCTCGCTCGACGAGGCTGCCGTGCTGCGCGGCTTTGGCGGCACCAAGACGTTTCGCGAGTTCATGGCGACCTTTGCCGGCGACGATCGTAACACCGGCCGCAAGCACGCCGGCGTGCGCTATCGCTTCGTCGCCACCGCCGTGCCCGATCCGAACGAATATATCGAGCTGCTCGCCTATGCCGCCTTTCTCGGCGTCATGGATGTCGGCGAGGCCAAGACCCGGTTCTTCAAGCGCGACAGCGAGAAGGCCGATGCGCTCACCCTGCATCCGCACAAGGAGGAAGAGTTCTGGCTGTGGGTCGCGAGCTGGGCGCTGTTCGTCCAGAAGCCGTCAGACCTCGGCTATTCCGACGAAGGCTACGACCTGCCGCCGCTTGATATCCGCTGGCACGAGATCCCGTCCGACCATAGCGCTGCCGGCGAGGAGCGCGACGGGCAGGGCAGACTGTTCGCCAATTCGGCGCATGGCGTGACCGAGGCTGCGCGCGAGAAGAAGCGCAGCCTCGACGCTCGCATCGCCAAGGTCATGGAAATCCGCGCCGAGGATCCTGGCGCGCATCGCATCCTCTGGCACGATCTGGAGGCCGAGCGGCACGCGCTGGAGAAGGCGATCCCGACCGTCAAATCGGTCTGGGGAACGCTCGACGACGATACCAAGGAAGAGCGCGTCGTCGGCTTCGCCAGGGGTGAAATCGACGAGCTGGCGACCAAGCCGGTCATCAACGGCTCGGGCTGCAATTTCCAGAACTATTGCAGCTGGGCGATCTACACCGGCATCGGCTTCAAGTTTCACGACTTCATCCAGTCGGTGTTCCGCATCCAGAGATTCGGCCAGACGTTCGGCGTTCGCCTCGACCTGGTCTACACCGAGGCCGAGCGAGAGATGCGCCGCACGCTGGAACGGCGCTGGCGCCAGTTCGAGGCGCAGTCGGAAAAGATGGCGGAGATCATCCGCCGTTTCGGCCTGGCCGAACAGGCGATCGAGGGCGCGCTGAAGCGCTCGATGGGTGTTGTCAGGCGCGAGGTGCGCGGCGAAAACTACCTGGTCGTGCACAACGACACGGTCGAGGAAACCCGGTCGATGGCGTCCGACAGCGTCGATCTGATCGTCACCTCGATCCCGTTCTCGACGCAATACGAATACACCCCGTCCTTCAACGATTTCGGCCACACCGACGACGACGCGCATTTCTGGGCGCAGATGGATTTTTTGACGCCGCAGCTGCTGCGCGTTCTGAAGCCCGGCCGGCTCGCCGTCATCCATGTCAAGGACCGGATCGTGCCGGGCGGCGTCAACGGCTTCGGCTTCCAGACGGTCAATCCATTCTCCGACGATTGCTCCGCGCATTTCCGCCGGCACGGCTTCGCCCTCATGTCGCGCGTGACGATCGGCACCGACGTCGTGCGCGAAAACAACGGCACCTATCGGCTCGGCTGGAGCGAGCAATGCAAGGATGGCACCCGGCAGGGCAACGGCATGCCGGAATACACGCTGACCTTCCGCAAGCTGCCGACCGACCGCTCCAACGGCTACGCCGACCAGCCTGTAGTCAAGCAGAAGCCGCTGTCCTTCACCGATCACACCGAGCAGCCGGACAAGGCGCTGCCGCTGGGCGAGGGCGTGCGCACCCAGACGTTCGAACGCGCGCTGCGCAGCGTACCCGGCACCGGCTATTCGCGCGGCCGCTGGCAGATCGACGCGAACGGCGTGTGGCGCTCCAGCGGCGACCGGCCGCTGCTGCCCGACGAGCTGCGCCGCCTGGTCAAGCTCGACGCCAAGCAGATCTATCGCGGCTGGAAGAAATGGGCGGAAGAGAACGTCTACGACCACGCCCTGCATGTCGAATTCGCCGAGGTGCTCGACGCCGAAGGCAGGCTGCCTCCGACCTTCATGATCGCGCCGCCGCATAGCGACCATCCCGAGATCTGGACCGACGTGGCGCGCATGCGAACGCTCAACATGCTGCAGCAGCGCAAGGGCCGAGAGATGCATCTCTGCCCGCTGCAGTTCGACATCGTCGAGCGGGCGATCGAGCAGCATTCGATGCCCGGCGAGACGGTGTTCGACCCGTTCGGCGGCATCATGACCGTGCCCTATTGCGCGCTGCGCATGGGCCGCAAGGCTGTCGCGGTCGAGCTTAACCCTGACTATTTCGCCGACGGCGTCACCTATGCCGAGATCGCATCCGGAGGCGGGCAGGGGCCCGGCCTGTTCGACCTGATGGCGGCCGAGCAATCCGCTGCTGAAATGGATGAGGCTGCGGAATGAACCTCGCGCCGATCGTCACCGACGCCTTCGATCCCAGCCATGTCGATTTCGACGTGTTCGCCATGTTCCTCGAGGCGCGCCGCGTCCATCGCGGCAAGACGCAACGGCGCGTCGCCAAAGAGGCCGAAGTCGAGCTTGACGCCGTGCTGCGCGCCGCCCGCGGGCGCAATCCCGGCAGCTATGAGTTCTTCGCGTTGTGCGACTGGATCGGCGAGGAGCCGGCGCTCTTCCTGAAAAGGGAGTACCGGCATGGGTAGGCTGGCCCAATACGACTTTCGCGGGCTCGGCCGCCTGCTGCGCGCGCGGCTGGAGGATGACGGTCGCGGCTGGCGCGTCTGCGCCGCCGAGATCGGCGTCTGCGCGTCAGACCTGTCGCGCATCTGCAACGGCCAGAGCGTGTCGGCGCCCAAGGCCATCGCCGTCTGCGACTGGCTGAAGCTCTCCTTCCGCGCCTTTTACGACCCGCCGCAAACCGCCGATCCGGAGCGTGAAACACCGGATGTGTTTCACGGGAAGAGCACTGAAACGGAGGGGCGGGCAGATGGCTGATGATCCCAAGCGCTACGTCTATTGGGTGCAGCTGGTCAACGGTTTCGGGCCCAAATCAAGAGCCTTCGTCGTCGTCTTCGAATGCCTGCATGCCACGACGGCCGATATCGACCGCGAGATGCGCCAGCACGGTGTCGTCAACGGCTCGCGGCTCGACACGGTCGACGACGGCAAGGGCGGCCGGCTGATCCGCAACCGCGCCGATTTCATGTTCGGCGTCGCCGGCCTCGTCTCCATCCAATCCTATCACAAACCATGCTGGGAGCCCGACGAATGGCCACTATGACCAAGCCGCTGCCGGGTTTCGGCAAACCAGGCAGCATCGACCCGAAGCAGTTGTTCAAGCTGCCGCTCGCCATGCAGGCGGAGGGCATCCGGCTGCTGTTCGAGATGGGGCTCAGCCCGAACCAGGTGAAGGCGCGGCTCGGCCTGTCCGGCGGCACGATCGACCAGATCCTCGACAAGGCGCGCCCGTTCACGCGGGGCGGCGACATCAATGTCGTGGCGGAGGGCATGTGAATGCTGCTCGACTTCGAGGCGCCGCTTGCCCAGATCGACTATCCGCCCTTGATCCTCGACAGCTTTGCCGGTGGGGGAGGTGCTTCGACCGGCATCGAGATGGCGCTTGGCCGTTCGCCCGACATCGCCATCAACCACAATCCGGCGGCACTCGCGCTGCATGCGGCGAACCATCCCGAGACGCTGCACCTGTCGGAAAACGTCTACAAGGTCGACCCGCTCGACCATGTCGCTGGCAAGCATATCGGGCTCGGCTGGTTTTCGCCCGATTGCAAACACTTCTCGAAGGCCAAGGGCGGCAAGCCGGTCGAGCGCAACATTCGCGATCTCGCTTGGATCATTCCGGGCTGGGTCGAACGTATTCAGGAAAGCGGCGGCAGCATCGATGTCGTCATCCTGGAGAATGTCGAGGAGTTTCAGGATTGGGGACCGCTGCTCGATACCGAGCGCGGCCTCATGCCCGATCCCGAAGCGCGCGGGCTGACCTTCCAGAAGTGGTGTCGTGCTCTCCGGCGGCTTGGCGGACGGATCGAGCATCGCGAGCTCCGCGCCTGCGATTTCGGCGCGCCGACCATCCGCAAGCGGCTGTTCGTCATCGTCCGCTTCGACGGGCAAAAGATCGTCTGGCCGAAGCCGACGCATGGCAAGCCGGACGATCCGGACGTCATTGCCGGCCGCAAGCTGCCGTGGCGGACGGCTGCGGAAATCATCGACTGGTCGCTGCCATGCCCGTCGATCTTCGGCACGTCGGCGGAGATCATGGACAAGCTCGGGCTGCGCGCCGTGCGGCCGCTCGCCGATGCGACCATGAGCCGGGTGGCGCGTGGCGTCGACCGCTATGTGCTTAAGGCCAAGAGGCCGTTCCTGGTCGATGTCGCGCATGGCGAGGTCTCGCCATCCGGCGTGAAGAGATGGAGCAAGGGTTTCCGCTCGGTCGACGATCCGCTGTCGGTGGTGACCGCCGGCGGCATCAATCATGCGGTGGTCGCGCCATCGGTCATCCGCTTCAACACCGGCGCCACTGGCCACGATGCGCGCGAGCCGCTGGCAACGGTGACCGCCAACAGCTTCAAGAAGCGCCCAGGTGGTGCCGCGCCGCTCGGCGTGGTTGCTCCGGTGCTGACCTATGGCCAGCAAGGCGGCGCGAACCGTAGCGTCGAGGATCCGGCGCATACGATCACCGCCAGCAAGAAAGATCAGAACGCGGTGATCGCGCCGACATTGATCCAGATGGGCTATGGCGAGCGGGAGGGCCAAGCGCCTCGGGCGCTCGATATAAGCGCGCCGATCGGCACTGTCGTCGCCGGCGGCGTCAAGCACGCACTGGCGGTGCCGACGCTGATCGGATGCGGCGGGCGCGCCGGACAGAGCCGGCCACGCGGCGGCGACGAGCCGATGGCGACGCAGACCGCCAAGGCGGACGTTTGCGTCACGGCGGCCTTCCTTGCCCAGAACAACTATCAGGAACCGGGTCACGACGCTCGCGAACCGCTGTCGACGATCGTGCAGAAGGGCAGCACGCAAAGCGTCGTCGCGGCCTTCGTGTCGCGCCAGTTCGGCACCTCGGTCGGGCACGACATGGAAGAGCCGACACATACGGCGACGGCTAAGGTCAACAAGTCGATGCTCGTCGCGCCGTTCATGCAGAAATACTACGGGACCGGTGACGGCGCCCGCATCGATGATCCCTGCCACTCCGTCACCACGAAAGACCGCTTCGGCTTCGTCGAGGGCGAAATCGGCTGGCCGCCTTTCACCGAAGAGCAGGCCGCACGGGCGCGCCAGGTCGCCGACTTCATGCGGGTGCATGGCTTCTGGGATGAGCGCGAGTTCGTGACGCTCGACATCGATGGCGAGACCTTCACCATCGTCGACATAGGCATGCGCATGCTGACGCCGCGCGAGCTGTTTTCCGCCCAAGGCTTCCCGCCGGATTACATCATCGATCTCGACTTTAACGGCAAGCCGCTGCCCAAGAGCGACCAGATTGCCTGTTGCGGCAACAGCGTCTCGCCGCCGATGGCGGCGGCGCTGGTCGCGGCCAATTGCGGCCACCTGATGCGCTACCGGGAGGCGGCGGAGTGAAAACTACATCAGCTGGCCTTCGGTGCATTCTCTTGGCCATACCTGAGCAATTCGGTAAAGCTTGGGGCATCTACGCTGTCGGCTCCGTGACCGGGAGGGCGGCGGAACAATGCTTCCAAGATCACCCCTCTATCCTGTTTCACAGCGGCATCCTGCTCGATCAAGAACAGATAGGTGTTGAGCATGGTTACCCTCTGTCGCGCATCATCCATCAAGAGCAACGAGCGTGTGTTGTACCTGACCAGCAGTCGGATCAGCCAAACGACAAAGCCCAGAGGCGACGTAATGAGAACAAGTCTGCCGAGCGCACTGACCGTGGCTGCTACTTCGCTGTTTCCAGTCGCCCCTGCCACCATCGCGCTCTCGATGTTTTGCAGAAAATCAAGAATGCCTTGCCGGAACCAGAAAGCGCCGATTGGAATGCTGGCCAACGTCAAAATCAGAATAGTACCCGAAAGGTAGAATGCAAAAGCCGCCCAGGCCCCGTTTTTTCCCCACAGTTTGGTTGCTTCGCGCAGCTTAAGGCGTTCTTCGATCGAGGCCTTGAGGCCGTCAAACTCAGCATTGAGGCTCGCCACCTTATCGGTGAATTCGGGGCCATAGCGGGAGAGGCTTTCAAACCGTATTTGCAGGGCCGAGATGTTTTCCTTCTCGGTCTCGACGGCAGTGCTGAATGCGCCAAGCTGCGTCTCAAGTACTCCCAAACGGGCGGAGACTTTCGCAATGGGAAGGTCAAAATCGACCGGGTTCCCGTTGACGAGCAGGAAACTTTCAATCCGTGCGGATGCCATAGCAATACTCACGGAGAGCTGTCGAACATTGTTGTACAAGTCAATTGCAGCCCCGCTAAGCCTGGTTGCTCGCAAGTATGCCGCAATCATGAGAACTACCAATTCTTGGTAGAGGTTCTGACCCGCGTCTCGGCTATCAAGCCTCAAATCGGTAACGAACGCGACAACATCTTCGTCTGTCAGCACGGGAATGCTCAATCTATTTCGTACGATCCATTGCCCCCCCTCCGCATCATTCAAATCGAAGGGCACTCTCCCACTGTGAACCTCGGCAACATAGTTCCCGTTAAAAGCGTCAACTGCACCCTTGATCCCCGCACCATCCAAGGACCTGCTAGCCCAGCTGCTGACGCGGCTGAAGAGATTGGAATGAATTGTCCTTTGATCACGGGCAGCAGCTTCGGCCGCTGCCCTAGCATGCGGACCCTCGAAAACTCGATCTCTATACGTAAACAACTCAATAATTCTGCCGATTTCCCAGTTGCCAAGTGTGGGACCCGGTATTGGCGCTTGGATCGTAGAGGTATCCATAGCTTAACTTCCCCCGATATTTTGGGCGATGATATAGCTTCGGGCGGCATCGCGACAGCGGCAATGTCGCCATGAGCGAAGCGATCAAGCTCTTCATCGAAGACGCGCGCGCGGTGTCGATCGAGGATGCGGCCAAGATCCTCAACCTCAAGTTCAAGCTGCGCGGTGTCGAGCATCCGCAGCCCTGTCCGCATTGCGGCGGCACCGATACGTTCGCGTTCAACACGCGCAAGGAAAAATGGAACTGCCGCGCCGGCGGCATCGGCGGCAACGATTCTATCGGCATGGCCGCCCATTGCGAAGGCCTGGATGTCAGGCGACGCGATGGTCTCCTCGAGGCCTGCTCGATCGTGCTCGCCCG
Source organism: Mesorhizobium sp. M0136 (assembly GCF_040322515.1). NCBI lineage: Bacteria > Pseudomonadati > Pseudomonadota > Alphaproteobacteria > Hyphomicrobiales > Phyllobacteriaceae > Mesorhizobium > Mesorhizobium sp. M0136. The sequence goes on along the minus strand of NZ_JAMYTP010000023.1, from coordinate 42,243 downwards.
CGACATTCCGGACGAGGGCGAGCGTGAAAGCGATGAGAATCGCGCGGCGCGCAAGCAGCGGCTGGAAGAGCGTCGCCTGCAGAATGAGGCCGCCTTCGCCGAGCGGGCTGCCAGCCAGGGCGAGTTTCGGGAACGCGAGCGGCAGAAGGCGCGCGGCATCTATCAGTCGCTGACGGCCCTGCGCACGGCGGCACAGATGCATGGCCGCTTCTATCTGCAGCATCGTTGTGGCGGCTATCCCGACGCCACCTGGCTGCGCGTCGGCGCCGACGTGACCTACTGGCACGGCCAGGACGAGCGCGGTAGTCCGGCCGCGCTGTATTCGGGCCCGGCGATGGTCGCACCCTTCATCATGCCCGACCTGGTGCCGATCGGCTGCCATATCACCTGGATCGACCTTGATCGGCCGCCGAAGTTCCGACCGCAGCTGGTCGACCCGTCGACCGGCGAATTGCTGCCGGCCAAGAAGATGCGCGGCTCGAAGAAGGGCGGCCTGATCCCGATCGCCGGCCATCCGGACTGCAGCCGCTGGGTCGGTGGCGAAGGCATCGAGAACGGCGTCGCCTTCGGTGTCTGGGAAGGTTTTCGCGCCGACACCTTCTATTTCGCCGCCGGCGATCTCGGCAATCTGGCTGGTCCGGCCGAGGCCTCGTCGCGCTTTGCCCATCCGGCTCTGAAGAAGCCGGACGCCAAGGGCGTCTCGCGGCCGGTGATGATCGCCGGGCCGGTGCCGAAGGCTGACCAGGACGCCGATGATGCCATGTGGGTGGCGGACCACGTCGACGAGCTGGTGCTGCTGGCCGACGGCGATTCCGAGCGGGTGATGACGGCGGCCGCCATGGCCCGGGCCCGCGCTCGCCATGCGCGGCCGGGCCGGCTGATCCCGATCGTGTGGCCGCGCGAGGGGTATGATTTTTCGAGCATGGCGGCCGCGGCCGTTGCGGGGGATTTGTGACCAAAAAGAAGAAAAGCATGCCCGACGAGGTCGCGGCTGTTCTCGAAGAAGCTTCGCGCCAGGCGGCGGCCGCCGGCCTGCCCCGCACCCCGCTCGATCTCGATGCAGGTGTCGCGGAACTGGAGGATGGCGAGCCGGGCACCGGCCCGCGCCTTGGCAGCAAGGTCGATCTCGAGGTGGTCAAGGCCTGTGCCGGCCTCGATCACTCCGACACCGACAATGCCGAGCGGCTGCTTGCCCATTTCGGCGAGGATCTATTGGTGCGGGCCCAGTCCAAGGCGCGCAAGGCTGCCTATGCGGTCTGGACGGGCACGCATTGGGATATCGACACCGGCGAGCCGCGCGCGCTGGCGGTGGCGCAGAATGTCGGAGGCCGCATCGCGCTCGAGGTCGAATATATCGACCACACACCGGCGGAGAAGCACGCGATCGAGCGCGGCGCCGAGGCGTTGAAGATCGCCGAGGAGGAGCGCACGCCGGTGCAGCGCAAGCTCGCCAAGCTGGCCGCGACCGCCAACGCCAACCTCGCCAAGCGCGTCAGCCGGCGCATGAACCATGCCGTTTCCTCGAAGAACAAGGGCCGCCTCGAGGCAATGCTGGCCTGTGCTGCGCCACATATCCAGCGCGGGCCCGACGAATTCAACGCCGACCCGCTCAAGGTGGCGCTTGCCGGCCACACGTTGTGTTTCCGGCGCACCACGAAGCGCGTCCGCAACCCTGCCTTCGACGATCCCCCGGATTTCGAAGAACAGGACAGCCGCGACGACCTCCCAGAGTTTATCCACATCGCTGATGCCGAGCTCAAGGTTGTCGAGGGCCATCGGCGGCAGGATATGATCACGCAGCGCGTTCCGGTGCCCTATGACCCAAAAGCGAAATGCCCGCGCTGGGATGAATTCCTGCGCGACAAGCTGCCGCTCGACGAAGTGCGCCGCATGGTCCAGGTCGCCTCGGGCCTCGGCCTGGTCGGCGTCACCGTGCAGAAACTGTTCTTCCACTATGGCAAGGGCGCCAACGGCAAGTCGGTCTACATGGAAACGCTGTGCCGGCTGCTCGGCGAGGTCGCCGTCACCCTGCCATCGGAATCGTTCATCGGCGAGGGTAAGGCGGGCGGTGCCGCCAATCCCGACATGGCGCGGCTCTATGGCCGGCGCTTCCTGCGCGTCAAGGAACTGCCGGAAGGCGAGGATCTCCGGGAGAACCTGGTCAAGGACCTGACCGGCGGCGAGCACTTCACCGTGCGCGACCTGTTCGAGGGCTATTTCGACTTCAAGCCGGTGTTCACCGGCCATATGTCGGGCAACGGCTATCCCAAGATCACCGGCACCGACAACGGCATCTGGCGGCGCATGGCCGTCATCCACTGGTCGAAGATCATCGCCGAGGCCGACCAGCGCGAGTTCGAGGAAGTGGTGGCCGAGTTCGTGCCCGAATATCCGGGCATTCTCAACTGGCTGATCGAAGGGGTGATGATATTCCTGCGCGAAGGCCTGGTCATCCCGGACGCGGTGCGGCTGAAGACGCAGGAATACCGCGACGAGATGGATCGCACCTCGGCCTTCTGCGCCCGCTGCGTCGTGCCCGACGGCGCGGCCGAGCTGACCGCCAAGGAGTTCTATCAGGCCTATGTCGACTTCACCGTCGACGAGGGCGGCAAGCCGATCTCGCTGACCGCCTTCGGCCTGATCATGAAGAAGAAATACGACCGGATTGATGGCCGCATCGTCGTCTATCGCGGCGTCAGGCTGGTCGACGTGCCGGCCTCCAGACAGGGCAATCTTGGCTCGGGCTCCAGCGATTTCGAGGGCCATTTGCGATGATCCCCGCAACCCCTTCCAGACGTGTTGTGCGTGTCCGCAAACCCATGCGCGCCTTGAATTCATTACGTTTTAAGCCGCGACAGTTGCGATAGTCAGCGACACTCAGCGACAGTCTAGCCAGCGAGAATAGGTCAATGAAAACAAACGCTTGCACCAGTTTGCACCAGTTTTCCGCCGCCTATAGAGGTGGGGAAGGGGAGCGGGGAAACGAATTTCTTGCGCCTATGGGCAGCAATAACTGTCGCAACTCCCGCGTATTCCACACAACGGATTGAAATCCCTCAATAAACTACCCTCTACAACTATCGCTAAACTATCGCAAAACTCTCGAAAACTGTCGCAAGGGATAAGACAATGAAAACCGTGACCATTGAGGAATTGCTGACATGGGCCTTTGTCCATGAATTGCCGAAGGGCGGCGGGGTCGACGGGCTGGACAATGCCAATTCGGCCTGGCGGATGCTGGAGGCCTCGTCATGGGGCAAGATCACCAGCTTTGCCGAGCTTGGCGCGATTATCGACCGGGGCAGGGGCGATACCGAGAATTACTGGATCGAGCAGGGCGAGCCGCATGACGATGCGGTGGCAGTCGGGCGCGCGGTGGCCGGCCTGTCGCGCTGCGACGTGGCGGTACCGGCAGGCTGGAACGCCCTGGCCGACTGGCCGGACACCGAAGGCATGGCAGAGGCGGCCGTCGGCAAGGCCGTTGAGCGCTACATGGTCAGAACGCCGCAGCGTCGCGCTGCCGGAATCGTCAGCCTCGTCGTCGGCACGGCCATCCTCGGCCGCGAGCCCGACGTTGTCGCGGAGCCGTCCAAGGTCCGGATGATCGAACGCGGCGGCAAGCCCGCCTGGTTCGTGACCAAGCGGGTAACCGACATCAATGGCCAGACATACGATCTCGAGGTCCACGGCTATGATGAGCGCAAGCAAAGGCCGTTGAAGGGGGCCTATCGCAAATTCGAGTTCTCGACCGATCCGACCGGTGACATCCTCGGCCGGCTCGACTACCAGATCTGGGTCGCCGCGCTGCGCCGCCTCGAGGCCGAGATCGCGCTGCAGCTGACCGGGCACAGGCTGGTGTTCTCGGACCGCTCGATGACGCCGTGGCTGGATGCCGATCGACCGGGTGTAGCCATCGTCGAAAGGGCGGCAGACCGGCCCGCGAAAAAAACTGCTGCTGTCTGTTGACGTGCGGGAGAAACTTGACATACATCTGAACACGGTAAAAAAGAAATCACCCCGGCGCCCCAAGCGACCGGGGTTTTTCATTGGGAAAGCCGCGTGACCGTCGAGCTTCATGTCGATGCGTCCGACTTTGCGGATCTTGGACGCGCCATTGCGCGTCTGCCCGAGCAGATCAAGGCCAAGGCCGCTGCTCGCGCCATGCGCCGCGTCACCGAAATGGCGCGCAGCCGCATCATCAAGCGCGATGCCGAGCGCATCGATATCCCGCCATCGCGGGTCAGGGCGGTGACCACGGCGCAGTTCAATGCCGGCGGCAACACGTCGGATGTGATCGTCCGCTCTGGATGGATACCGCTCTATAAGCTCGGTGCGACCCAGACGGCCACCGGCGTGCGCGTGCGATTGAGAGGATCATATCGCTCCGCCTTCATCGCCGGCATGAAGAGCGGCCATGAGGGTGTGTTCAGACGGCAGGGCAAGGCAAGGCTGCCCATCCGGGAGCTGTTCGGGCCGAACCCGGCGCACGACATCACCAACAACCCGGAGGTCTACCTCCAAGTGCTGACCGAGATCATCGAACAGAACCTGATGCCTCGGTACCTGCATGAGGTCGATCGCCTCTTGCCCCGCTGACCCCACCCCCGGTGTAGGGACCGTACCAGCGTCTTCGACCCATACGGGCCCGGGGGAGCCCGGGATTTTTCTAGTAGGCGCGTCGGAAAGCGGTACACGCAAGAACGTGTGATGCACGCGTGCCGCACGGGACACTGCACGCATGGACATCGAGACCGACGCCGACGCCGGCGAGTGGATTTCGATCACGGATGCTGCGGCGCGTTTGAGCGCGGCCGGTGACCGGATCGACCGCTCGACCTTGTCGCGCTACCTGAAACAGCACGCACAAGCGTTGCCGACGCGAGAGGAGGGCAAGTCCCACCTGGTCGAGTTCGGCGCGCTGGTGGCGCACCGCGGCGAGAACATCCGCCTTCGCACGGTACCGCCGATTGCTGGTCAGCCGCCGGGTGTCGGCAGGCTGCCAGCCAAGCCGCCATCAAGGTTCGCCGGCAGCCAGTCCGACGGTTTCGCTCGCAAGGCGCAGGCCGATGCCGAGATGCGCGAGATGGACCTCGCCAAGCGCCGCGGCGAACTGACGCCGACGGCAGAGGTCGACAAAGCCGGCCGCGACGCGATCGCGCTCATGCAAAGCGCTTTCGACCGGGCGATCGAAAGCGAGGCGGCGAGCCTTTCGGTCAAGTATGGCTGGGACGAGCGCGTTGCGCGCATTGCGCTGAAAGGATTTGTCCGCGTCGGCCTCGACGACTTCAACCGAGAGATCCGCGAGCGTCTCGATCAGCGAGAGCGGGAGCGGGCGGCAGGCGACGTCGGTCCGTTCGACCAGGCGCCCCTGCAATGAGCTATCACGACGCGCGGCTTTCCTTTCCGGAGCTGCCGCATGGGGCGGAAGTCCTGTTCGCCGGCCTCGAGGCCGCAAGCCGGCCCGTCGCAGACCTGACGATCTCGGAATGGGCGGACCGATACCGCGTCGTCTCGCCGGAATCGGGGTCGCCTTGGCCCGGCCCGTTCAAGACCGACCGCGTTCCCTACCTGCGCGAGCCGCAGGATTGCCTGCATCCCGACCATCCGGCGCGGCGCGTCACCTGCCGCTGGGCGGCGCAGCTCGGCAAGTCGACGGCAATCGAGAACTGGTTCGGCTTCATCGTCGACCAGGCGCCCGGCTCGATGATGATCGTGCTGCCGACGCTCGAGGAAGCGACCAAGTTCAACCGGGTCAAGCTGCAGCCGACCATCGAGGCCAGCCCGCGCATCGCGCACAAGGTGATGCCGGTCAACAGCCGCGACGAGCAGGGGTCGACCACCTCGTTCAAGCGCTACGCGGGCGGCTTCTGCCAGATCGTCAACGCAGGCTCCTCCAAGGGCCTGCAGATGGTGTCGATCAAGTATCTCGCCATGGACGAGGTCACCGGCTACCCGCGCGATGTCGACGGCCGTGGCAGCCCGCGCGACCAGGCTCGGGCGCGCCAGAAGATGTATGGCGATCTCGCCAAGGAATGGGAGGGCTCGACCCCCGGCATAACCGGGGAATGCGCGATCTCCGGTGACTTCGAAGCCGGCGACCAGCGCTACACCTACGTGCCTTGTCCGCATTGCGGCATCTATCAGGCGCTTGAATTCGACCAGATGCGCGAGGCCGACCCGGCGGCCAATCTGCCGGTGCACATGGCCTGCATCGCCTGCAACGGCGCCATCCTCGACGGTCACAAGGCCGAGATGAATGCACGGGCGCACTGGATCGCCCGCCGCGTCCATGACGGCGAGGAGAAGGTGCCGGAGGCGATCGCGCCCGAAGATATCGGCCGGTGGCGCTGCGACCCGTGCGAGGGCCGCTGCCGCGAATGGCAGCCGAGCTACCATCTGTGGGCCGCCTACGCGCCGCGCGAACGCTTCGCCGACATCTGGCACCGCTTCAAGGACGCAGAAGGCGACACGACGAAGCTGCGCACCTTCTACCAGCAGGATCTGGCGCTGCCTTATGATCCCGGCGGCGTCGCCGTCGAATGGGAAAAGATCGTCGAGGCGGCGCGCAAGTTTCCGTTCCCGCAAGGGACCATCCCGGCCGAAGCGGGCATCATCGTCTCGGCCGCCGACGTCCAGGGCTACGGCATCAAATGGTCGGTCTGGGCGGTCGGGCCGCGCGACCGCGCCTGGCTGATCGACCGACAGATCTTCATGGGCGCGCCGGACCAGGTCGACGACGCCTGGATCGAACTTGCCGACGCGCTAGGCAAGACCTATCGGACGGCCGGCGGCGGCGAGAAGGGCATCGACATTTCTGGCGTCGATTCGGGCTTTGCCACCGATCGCGTCTACCGCTTCTGCGCCTCGCGCCCGAACGTCTACGCGCTCGACGGCCGCCACCAGATCGGCCTGCCATGGCTCGGCACGCCGGTGAAGAAGGACATTCGCGACCAGCGCAAGCGCATCATCGCCAAGGTGATGCTCTATCCGGTCGGGCTTTACGACATCAAGACCTCGGTGATGGCAGCACTTGCCAATTTCGTGCTCGGTCCCGACGAGAAGGGCAGCTGGCCGCGCAACACCATCCACCTGTCGAACGAGCTCTGCGACGACGAGTTCGCCAAGGAGATGACGGCCGAGCGGCTGGTCGATCCGGACGAGGAAGCGCGCGCCACGGTCTCGCGGCGGGCGCGCAACCTGATCAGCCCGAAGGCGCCGCGCGAGTGGAAGAAGATTTTAGGCCGCGCCAATGACTGGTTCGATACCACGGTCTACGCCTTCGCGCTGGCCTGGCATCTCAAGCACAAGCGCCGGCTCAATGCCGAGCGCTGGGCCGATCTGTTGACCGAACTGCACGGCAAGCCGGCCGAACCGGACCTGTTTGAAGCGGCCGAGGACGGGCCGTTCAAGGGCAAGACCAGAAAAGCCGATCCGGAGCGCGACGCGCGCCGCAAGGCAAACCGTGAAAAATGGGCGAAGCGAACGTGAAACTGATCGACCGGCTCCTGGGACGAAAGGCGGGCATGGATGTTTCCGCGCGTCCGCTTCCCGGCGCCGCGTTCCTGCGCGATTCTCGCTCGGCCATCATCAACACGCGCCCGGCGATCCTGCGCGACAGTCGCGATGAAATCCGCCTCGCCTGGCGACGCGCCGCCGGGCTGGCCATCGACCTGATCCAGAATTCCGGTCGGCTGAAGGGCGCCGCCGACCAGGTGCTTGCCGATACGGTCGGCGTCGAGCTGTTTCTCAACCCGACGCCGGACCTGTCTGGGCTCGGCTACAGCGATGCCGAGAAGGCGGAGCTGATCAAGCTCATCAAGCGGCGCTGGAAGCGCTATGCGTGGAACCCGCGCGAATGCGACATGCGCGGCAAGTTCACCGTGCCGCAGATGATCGACATCGCCTTGCGCTGGGACATGGCCTATGGCGAGGCCACCGGCGTGATCTCCTACATGCCCATCGCGCAACGCCGTGGCTACGGCATTTCGACCGGAACCAAGGTCTGCATGGTGCCGCCGACGGCGCTTGTGCAGGACACCAACGAGTATGAAGGCCTCTATCAGGGCGTCATCCATGAAGCGAACGGCAGGCCGATAGCCTATCGCTTCGAGGAGAAAGAGGGCGGCATCAGGACCAAGCGCGATTACCGCGCTTACGATGCGACGGGCCGGCTGCAGGTGATGCACGTCTTCGATCCATGGGACGCAACAGACGTGCGCGGCATCTCCCGCATCGCACCAGCCTTCCGCAAGCACATCCAGCACGAAATCCTGGTCGACGCCAAGATCCAGACTGGCATCCTGCAGACGGTTTTCGCCGCCGCTCTGACCAGCCCAAATCCGTCGAAGGAAGCCTTCGAGGCGATCGAGGCGCTGCCGGATGACAGCGAATTGCACGGCGATTTTTATGACTATTTCGCCGGCGCTCTCAGCCGCGCCGCGGAAGGCAAGATTTCGATCAGCGGCGATCCGCAGGTGTCGCATCTTGCGCCCGGCGAAGAACTCAAGCTGTTGACCACGCAGACGCCGGGGCCTGAATTTCTGCCGGTGTCCGACGAACTCTCGCGCGACATGGCGCGCGCCATCGGCATCACCTTCGGCGGCCTGACCATGAACCACACCGCGGCCACGTATTCGAGCGTGCGAATGGAGAATTCGTCGATCTGGCCCGTAGTCACCCGCCGCCGCGAGCGGATCGCCGCGCCGATCGCGCAGTCGATCTACGAAGCCTGGCTGGACGAGGAGATCGGCGAAGGCCGCATCCCGTTCAAGGGTGGCTATGAGGCATTCGCCGCCAATCGCGACCGCGTCAGCTGGGCGCTGTGGCAGGGACCGGCCAAGCCATCGGCCGACGACGGCAAGAGCGCCAAGGCGGCGACCGAGCGCCTGGTCAACGGCACCTCGACGCTGGCCAGCGAATGCGCCGAACTCGGCTACGATCCCGATGAGGTCTTCGAGCAGCGAGTGCGCGAGCACCAGAAATATGTCGCGGCAGAAATGCCTTCGCCCTTCGTGCCGCGCAATGCCGGCCCGCCCGACACCGCCGCGCCCGAAGAGCCGGTTAAAAAGGCCGCCGCATAATGCCAATTCTGGTCAAGATCGCCGGCGTCACTGTCGACGCGGAAGACCCGTGCGCGCTCTACCAGGCGCTCTATGCAGCCAAGTTGAAGCTGATCGCCGGTGAACGTGTCGAGGAAACCGAGGTGCGCTCGCCGGTCACCCATCAGCGCGTGCGCGTTTCGGTCGGCAGCGTCGCCGCCCTTGATGCCGAGCTGATGCGGCTTGCTGCGGCCTGCTCGGCCAAGAATGGCAAGCGTTCGCGCTACGCCAAGACGATACGCTTCGTCGGAGGCGGCTCATGTCAGTAGCCCTCGACAGGATTTGCGGGCAGGTGTTCGACCAGCCGCTGCTCTATCATCCGCAGAAGGCGGAGACGCTGGCGCGGTTGCTCGGGCCGCGCCTGACCGGTCATTCGATATCGCTGGTCAATGGTGAAGGCGCGGTCGATCACGTGGCCTTCGCCAACGGCCGCCCGTCGACCGGGGTGATCGGCGACGGCCTTGGCCGGGCCTTCGACCGCAAGGGCATTTCCACCTTCGACATGGTCGAGGGCGTGGCCATCATTCCGATCGAGGGCACGCTGGTCCACAAGGGCGGCTATATCGGCTCGTCTTCCGGCGAGACCTCTTATCAGGGCCTGCAGACGCAGATTGCCCGCGCCAAGAAACGCGCCGACGTCAAAGGCATCGTCTTCGAGGTCGACAGCTTCGGCGGGCAGGGCAACGGCGCTTTCGATACGGCCGATGCCATTCGCGACCTGTCGAAGGCCAAGCCGACGATCGCCATCCTGACCGACTTCGCCTATTCGGCTGGTTATATGCTGGCCAGCCAGGCGCGCCAGGTCATCATGCCGGAATTCGGCGGCGCCGGCTCGATCGGCGTGGTCATGCTGCATGCCGACTTTTCCGGCAACCTCGAGCAGGACGGCATCAAGGTTACCTTGATCCATGCCGGCAAGCACAAGGTCGACGGCAATCCCTACCAGCCGCTTCCGGCCGGCCTCGCTGAACGCTGGCAGGCCGAATGCGAGGTCATGCGCGACCGGTTCGCCGGCATCGTCGCGGCCGGGCGCGGCAAACGCTTCAACAAGGCGGCGGCGCTGAAGACCGAAGCCGAATGCTTCAACGCCGCAGAGGCCTTGCGGCTCGGCCTGGTCGACGCAATCGGCAACGGCCAGGAAGCCTTCGCCGCCTTCATCTCGGCAGTCAACGGAAAGGACTGATCATCATGTCCAGCATTCTGGCGGCGGTGCGCGAAGCCATGTCCGCACCGGCCGACGAAATTCCCCCGATCGGGGATGCCACCGGCGCGCAAGCGTCAATCGAAACCCAAAGCCCCCCGCGGGCGAAGGAGACCGGAATGTCCGGAAATCAGGCGCCCGCCGCAGCGGGCATTTCGCAGGCAGATCATGACGCAGCCGTCGCGGCGGCTGAGACCAAGGGCCATGCCGCCGGCATGGCCGCTTCCACCGCCCGCCTTACGGCGGCGCTTGGTGCCGACGGCGTCAAGGGCGATGCCGGCCGCATGTCGGCCGCCCTCGACCTGGCGGCGAAGTCGCCTTCTATGTCCGGCGCGGATGTCGCTGCCTTCGTCGTCGCCAATGTCGCGGCAACCAAGCCGGCAGGCGGCGCCGATGCCGCCGCCTATGAGCAGACCCGCCTGGCCGCTGCCAGCCTGGCGCAGCCCGGCAATGCTCCGAACCCCGCCGATGCTTCGGCCGGCTGGAAGAAGGCGGCGGACAGCATCAACAAGCGCAACGGCTGATCGAGCCTTTCGCGCACCATCCTCAAAATCGTGAAAGGCTGAAGCCATGACGACTGTTACCGAAGGCCGGCATGCCGGCGAATTCCTGCTCAGCGAGGCGAATTTCCACCGCTCGCGCGATAACGCCACCGTCGCCTTTTCGCAGACGCTTCTTGCCGGCACCGTGCTCGGCCGCATCGCGGTCGTTGCCGGTGTCGTCGCCACCGCGGCCGCCGATGCCGGCAACACCGCCGGCTCCGGCGCGCTGACGCTCGCCAATCCGGCCGTCTCGTCCAGGGTCAAGGACGGCGTCTACAACATCATTTGCACCGAGCCGGCGACCAATGGCGGCACCTTCGAGGTGACCGATCCGACGGGCAAGTCGATCGGCAAGGCGACGGTCGGCGTCGCCTTCAACAAGGAAATCAAATTCACCATCGCCGACGCCACCGACTTCGTCGCCGGCGACCGCTTCACCGTCACGGTCGCGGCCGACGCGGATGATTTCCAGTATGTCGCCTACAATCCGGCCGGCACGGACGGTTCCGAGGTCGCGGCGGCAATCGCGCTGTATCCCGTCGTCACGCCGGCCGACGCCACGGCGGCCATCGCCATCATCGCCCGCTCGGCGGAAGTCAACGGCCACCAGCTCGAATGGCCGGCCGGCATCGCCGCAGCCGACAAGGCCGACGCGGTCCAGGCGCTCGAGGCGCGCGGCATCATCATCCGCAACTGACGGTGCGGCGGGTGACCGCCGGCCTTTGAATTGAGCCCGCGGCCCGCCGCGCCGACCATCTCCTGCCAGCCAGGATTTCCAAGGAAACCCAAAATGGACAACATCCTCGACATCTTCAAGAATGACGCGTTCAGCTGCACGTCGCTGACCGATTTCGTCAATGACCTGAAATACCGGCCCGGCCGCATCGGCGAGATGGGCCTTTTTTCTTCGCATCCCGTCACCACCACGACCATCGCCATGGAGCGCGTTGGCGACATCCTGCAGCTGGTCAAGCCGACCCCGCGAGGCGGTCCCGGCGAGACCCGCGACATGCCCAAGCGCAAGATGACCGATTTCAAGGTGCCGCACTTCCAGCGCGACTGGGGCGTGCTCGCCGACCAGGTGCAGAACGTTCGCGCAAAAGGGACGTCTGACCAGTTGGCGACGGTGCAACAGATAGTCGGTGCCGTCATTGCGGCCAATACCTCGGACTTCGACCTGACCGAGGAGCAGGCCCGCCTTGGAGCCGTCACCGGCATCATCACCTATGCCGACGGCTCGACCCTCAATCTGTTCACCGAATTCGGCATCAGCCAGGTCGCCGAAGTCGATTTCGACCTGGATAACCCCACCCCTGCCGATGGCGCCCTTCGCCTTGCCTGTACGAAGGTGATCCGAGCTGAGAAGAAGGCCCTCGGCGCCGTGCCGTTCGCCTCCGTGCACTCCTTTGTCGGCGACACCTTCTTCGACCAGTTGCTGACCCATAAGGAGGTTCGCGATACCTACAAGGGATGGTCCGAAGCCCAGATCCTGCGAGACTCTTTCGTTGGCAAGAACCGCTCATCGAACCCGACGTTTGAATTCGGCGGTATCGTCTGGGAGAATTACGGCGAGATCGACGGCGAGGGCGTCGGCATCGCCACGACCAAGGCGCGCTTCTTCCCGGTCGGCGTGCCGAATCTGTTCAAGACCTACATCTCGCCGGCCGATTACATCGAGACCGTCAACACGCTCGGCGAGCGTCTCTACGCCAAGCAGTGGCAGATGCCGAACGACAAGGGCATCAATGGCGAGTTGCAGATGAACGCGCTGCAGCTCTGCACCCGCCCCGGCACGCTGATGGGCGCGCGCAACACCTGATTGGTGCTGACACAATGATCGACTGGAACGAGGCTTCGGCGGCGCTCGAAACGAACGTCGCCGAAATCTTCGACCGCGAGACTTTCCGCGTCCTGCCGACGGCGCGGCGCGTCGGCGTCAACGATACCCGCATGGCCGATCCAGACCGTGTCGGCTTTCCATTCCTCGGATCGATCCATTTCGGCCCGGCCGCACTGGCGCCGGGCTTCTCGCATCCCTCGACACTGTCATCGGACCGCGACCGGGCGCGTGAAATGCCGGCGCATGAGGCAGTCGTCACCGCGCTGTCGACCGACTGGCCCGAGCCGGTCAAGGTCGAAGACCAGATCGTCTGGCTGGACCTCGAGACCGGCGTTGAGAAGGGCCGATTTCTCGTCGCGGCTATTCCGGTCGACGGCGGCAAGCGTCTTGCCATCTTCGTCAACCGCACCAAGGGCCGGCCATGACAATTGCAGCCGAAATCACCCGGCTGGCCGCTGTCGAGAGCCTGTGCCCGACCGTCGCGATGCTGGCCGGCACCGCGCTGCCGACCTTGGCGCGCCATCGCGTCTTCGACAGCCGCCGTCCGGCGATCGACGAACTCGACGCTGGCGAGGAATACACGCCGGTGCTGTCGCTGTTCACCCGCAAGTCGGAATCGCCGCGCCGCGGCCAAGGGCAGGGCAGCGTCGCCCGAAACGGCCGCACCATGCTCGAGGTGGTGGCGGAGCTCTGCGTGTCGGCGCAGGACGAGGACGGCTCGCCTTATACCGACGCCATGGTCGGCTCCGATCCGAAAGCGCGCATCGTGCTCTCGGCGCTCTGTGCCCAGGTGCGCTACGTGCTGACGCAGGGGCCGACCGGCACTCTCTTTCGCCAGATCGTCATGGCCGTCGAGAGCATCGACGAGGAGGGCTTTGCCGTCCCCGAACTCGGCCTGCGCTGGCAGCGCACGACCATGCTGTTCGACTGCCAGATACCCGACGACGACTTTTCAGGCGGGGCAGGGCTGCCGCAGCCGGCCGCACGCATCGCGGCACTGCTGCCGGCGAACTCCTACGCCAGGGCGACACTCGACAACATGGCCGCGCAGTTCGCGGCCGCCGCTCCGCTGCCGATCATCGATACGATCGCCTTCGAAGTGAAGCAGGCAGGGCTGTCCGGCGAGATGGGGCCTGCAGCGTCTATCGCGCAGCCGTTTCCGGAAATCGAGGATTAGACCATGGCCAATCTTGTTCACGTCAAGCTCGCCGATTCCGGCCACCGCATGCCGCACCCGTTCAACCCCAGCGTCGACTTTCCGGCCGAAGGCCTGACCGTCGACCGTGAGGACCCGGCCTGGCTGCAGCTGATCAATGACGGCTCGCTGATCATCGACAAACCAATCGAAGCGCCTGCCTCGGCAGGAAAGCGCAAGGAGAAGAACTGATGGGCATCCTGTTCAACAACATTCCGGGCGCCGGCCTGGTCGCGCCGCTGTTTGCCTTTGAGGTCACCTCCGGCGGCTCCTACCAGTCGGCCTCGCGCCTGCTTCTGATCGGCCACAAGAACACCGGGGCGGCGATTGCCGACAATGTTCCGACGCCGGTCGGCTCGGCGCAGGAGGCTGTCGCGCTTGCCGGCGCCGGTTCGATGCTGGCTGAAATGGCGCGTGTCGCGTTCTTGAACGCGCCGACGCAGGAGACCTGGATCTTGGCGGCGCCGGCGACCGGCACCGCGCGCGTCGATACGATCAAGGTCAATTCGGTTCCGGCCGGCGGCGGTGTCGCCACCATCGAGATCGGCGGCGAGCCGGTGCAGGTGCAGATCGCGGCGGGCGACAGCGCCAATACCGTGGCCGCCGCCCTTGCTGCCGCCATCAACGCCTATTTCAACGCGCTGACAGGTGCGGCGCTGTCGGTCACCGCCACCGTTGCAACCGACACGGTGACCGTCACCGCCCGCCATCTCGGCCTGATCTTTGTCGACCACGACATCTATGTGCCGACGATCGTCGCCGGCAACGCCTTCGCCGGTGCGGCCGTCACCATCACCAACACCGTCGTGCCGACCGGAAGCCCGGATTTGTCGGCGGCCTTGGCGGCGCTCGGCGACGATCCCTTCGACTGGATCGTCTCGCCCTTCTCGGATGCGACCAACATCACCCGCTACACCACGGCGATGAACGACGTGTCCGGCCGCTGGGCGTATAATCGACAGGTCTATGGCCATGTCTTCACCACCGCGGCCGGCACGCTGTCGGCGCTGACCACGATCGGCCTGGCGCTCAACGACCGGCATCTGACAATTCATCCGCGCCTGCCTGTCGCCGCCGGCAACCCGACGCCCGCCTGGCTGGCCGCCGCTGCCCGCACGGCGCGCATCGTGCCATGGCTGTCCGACGATGCCACGGGCAACGTCTCGCGCAACCAGAAGGGCCTGGTCGTCCAGGGCGAGCGGCCGCCGCGCGACCGCTCGCTGGTGCCGACCTATGCCGGCCGCAACACCATGCTGCGCTCCGGCATTTCCAGCGTCATCGTCAACACCGATGGCGGCGTGGCGATCGACAAGATCGTCACCACCTACCAGAAGGACGCCAATTCGCAGCCGGACGAGACCTTCCGCGACATCCAGGCAATGGGTCAGCTCGTCGCCATACTGCGCTATTTCAGGGCGCAGCTTTCCTACGAGCATGGGCAGAAGTCGCTTGCCGACGAAAACCCCGGCGGCCTCGGCGCGATCTCGACGCCGAAGTCGATCAAGGCGACACTTGTGCACGCCGCCGACACGCTGGAAAACCGTGGCGTGCTGGAAGACGCCCGCGGCTTTGCCGACCGGCTGATCGTCCAGCGCAACAGCCAGAGCGCCAACCGCGTCGATATCATGGCGCCGATCGACCGCGTCAATCCGCTCGACGTGATCGCCGCGAACGCGATGCTCTACAGCCAGTATCGCGCCGCCTGATCGTCCAGCCATCAATTCAACTGAGAGGAAAAACCGATGCAGAATTTCGGCGGAGAAATGACGTTCGGTCTTTCGACCGGTGAGACGATCAAGGTGCGCGGCGCGGCCGAGATCATGCCGTCCAATGTCGATATATCAGGCGCCGCCAACCAGGACGGCTCGGTGTATCGCACGGTCGAGCCGACCGGCTTCAAGGCCAACCTCACCTTCGAGGATCTGCCGACCGACGACTGGAACCGGCTGATGCGCGCTTCCGGCTTCAACGTGACGTTGAACGAGGTTTTCAGCGGCGCCCAGCATTTGTGGACCGAAGCTGCCTTCACCGGCACGCCGACCATCAACCGGGCGACCGGCGAAGTCACCGGCGTGGCGCTGATCGCCCGCGTCTACCGGAAGATCTGACGATGGCGGAAACGGTTGTTCCGCTGTCGAAGCGCTATGAGGCGCATGGCGAAGTCTTCGAAAGCGTCACGCTGCGTGAGCCGCGCTTCGAGGATTTGCTGGCGCTGGGCGAACCCTACGAAATACAGCGCGCCGCCGGCAACAATGTCGTCATCGAGAACGTCGACACCGTCGCCGCCTATGTTCGCCGCTGTGTCGTGGCCCCGGGGATCGAGAAGCTGGGCGTGCTCGAGCTGGCCGATGCCAGGCAGGTGCGCGACGCGGTGATCGGTTTTTTTATGCGTACCGCGCCGGCGGTCACCGAGTAGGCGATGTCATCGGCATTCAGGCCGATGATCTGATGTTCTTCTTCAACTGGCAGCCCGGCACGGTGCTGCCGATGCCGTTTTCCGACATCGCCATGCTGCACAGGCGCGGCATTGAATTCCTGAAGCGTAGGTCGAAGACATGAGCAACCGCACGATCGAGGCCATATTGCGCCTGTCGGCGAAGCTCGGCCCGATGGGTGCCTTCGGCCAGCTGTCCAGCAAGCTCAACCAGGTCAATCAGAAGGCTCTGGCGTTCAACCGCACGCAAGGATTGATGGCGCGCAACAGCATGCTGGCGGCAAATGCCGTCCGCGGGCTCGTCGCCTATGGCCTGGTACGCGGCGCCGGGCAAATGGTGACGAACTTCGCCGGCGCCGAACGGCGGCTGAACCGAATCGCCATCAACGCCGATGCCGGCAAGGACAAGCTTGGCGAGATGTTCCGCACGGTCGATCGTGCTGCGCTCGACTATTCGATGACGCAGGACAGCATCACGGACGGTCTCGAATCGCTTGTCGCGTCTGGCCGCAGCCTCGACGATGCGCTTTCGTTCCTGCCCTCCGTCGCCGCCACGGCGCAGGCGGCCGGTGCTGAAATCGCCGACATAGCCACTACGGCCGACGCGATCGGCAACTCTTTCCACTTCGCCGGCAATAACATGCAGCGCGCCTTCGACATCCTTGTGACGTCGGGCAAGCAGGGCAAGTTCGAGCTGAAGGACATGGCCCAGTACCTGCCGTCGCTGGCGCCGGCCATGGCTTCGCTCGGCTATGAGGGTGAGAAGGGCTTGGGCAAGCTCGCCTCCATGCTGCAGACCGTTCGGCTGCAGACCGGTGACGCGAGTTCGGCCGCCACCAATTTGCAGAACGTCTTGCAGAAGATGGAATCGAACGAGACGGCGAAGAGTTTTTCGAAATTCGGCGTCGATCTGCGTAAGGAAATGGCCAAGGCACGCAAGGAAGGCCGCGACCTTATCGATGTGTTCATCGAACTCACCGAACGGGCGCTCAAAGGCGATCTGTCGAAGATCCCGCAACTGTTCACCGATGCGCAGTTCCAGCAGGGCATGCGCGCCCTTTTGCAGGGCCGCGACGCCATGGAAGGTTTCCAGAAGGCGCTCGAAAATGTCGACGGCGCGACGATGCGCGACCTCGGCCGCGTCCTTGATGACAACCAGTCGAAGATCGACCGCATGGGCGCATCGTGGGAGCGCATGGTGCGCGCGATCGGATCGGGTATTGCACCCGCCGCCACTGGCGCCATGGACTTCGTCAGCTCCAACATGGACAAGGCGCAGTTCATCAACGCCGAGCTCGACAAGCAGGGCATGGGCTGGTGGGAGAAGCGCATGTGGTGGCTGCGCAACGGCTTCGACAACCAGGACCAGGGGCTGACCGCGTTCAAGGGCGGATGGCGCTCGCCCGAAGGCCTGGTCGCCGCCAAGGGGCCGATGAGCGCCAGCCCGGAATTGCCGTCGCGCCGTCAGGACCAGCCGGGCCGCACGCCGATTCCGACACCACGTCCGGTAGCGCCGAGCGTGGCGGAGCAATACCGGCTCTACGGTCGCGGCCACGCTGCCGCCATGCGCAACAGTGTTCAGGTCGAGAAGCCGGCCGGATACTTCGGCAACGAAATCGATTTCAGCGCGATGGAACGAGCTACGGACGCCGCAGCCGCCGACCTGAAGGGTGCCGGCGTCGAGACGGCATCGTCCGTGGCTGACGGCGGCAAGCAGGCCGGCGACAGCATCAAGTCAGGTGCCGACACTCTGGCATCAGTCGCGGGCAAGCTGGAAGCGGCAATCGTCGCCGGCGCCAATGCGCTTGCCGGCGCTGCCCGCAGTGCTGCCGCCGACCTGTCGCGACCAATCGGCTCGTTTAAGGCGGTGCGCGCCGACACGGGCAAGTCCAATGCCGGCCATCTGATGGGGCCACGTTGATGCGCGACTGGCTGAAAGCCTTCCGGCCCGCGTCATTCCGCGGCGTGCCGTTCTTCGTCGAATACGAGACGGCCGAAGGCGGCCGGCGTGTCGCCATCTCGCCGATCGCCTATTCCGACCTGCATGTCACCGAAGACATGGGCGGCGATGTCAGGCGCTTCAGCCTGTCGGCCTATGTCGTCGGCGATATTGCCGATGCCGCCGCGCGCAACTTCACCGCTGCGCTCAACACGCCTGGCGCCGCGACGCTGGTGTTGCCGATGGGCGGCCCTGTGCTGGTGCGGGTGCCGCGCTGGTCGCTGTCGCGGGAGCGGGCACGCGCCGGCTATGTCGGCTTTGAAATTGACTTCGTTTCGGCTGGCCTGGCATCGCTGCCTTTCGCTGCGGTGCCCGGCGCCTTTGCCATTGCCGGCAAGATCGCTGCCGCCATTGACATGATCGCGTCTGCCGCCGCTTTCCGCATGCGCGATGTCGCGCCCGGTCAGGCGGCACCCTCGGCACTCGCTGCCGCATCCGCCGCCGTGGCGATGGCCTCGGTAGCCGATGCGGCGGAGATGCCGGCCGAGACGCGGCCCGTCATTGCCGATCAGATTGCGACGATTACGCGTCTGTCGTCGGAGCCGGTCGCCCAGGCCGGGCCGATCGCCGCGGCGATCGTCTCCACGGTCGGCGCCATTGCCGATGCGGCGAGCCCGACCGAAGCCACTGAAGCTTTTGCCATTGCGGCCGCACCTTCCGGCAACGATGTTTTCGCCCTGGTGTCGGCCGCCGCCTTCGCCGCCGGCTTTTGCCAGGCGCTTGCCGCCGGCGATTATATTTCGCGCCAAGATGCGCGCCGTGCCCGTGACCGCATTGCGCCGGTCGTCGATCCCGTCCTTGACGCCCTGTCGACAGGTCTCGACGTTGCGGTCAGCGAATGGCTGTCGGATATCGCGGCGACCGCGGCATCGGACCTCAGTGCCGTTGCCGCCAATCGGGCGCCGCTGGTCAGCGTTCAGACCGAAATATCGCTGCCGGCGTCGGCGCTGGCCTACGCGCTTTATGGCGATGCTGGCCGCGCCGGCGAGCTGGTCCAGCGCAACAGGGTCGCCACGCCTGCCGCCATGCCGATCAGCTTCGAGGCCATCGCGCCTTAGCCTACGTGTACACGCTGCCCTCACAGGGCAGCCTGAGAGGATCGTGCCTTGCCGCTTGAGACCATTGCCATCCAGGCAGGCGGGCTGTTCCTGCCTTGGCAGGATGTCTCGATCTCGATCTCGGCCGAAGAGGCTGTGCGCAGCGCCGTCGTCACCGGCCACATACCGCCAGGCGCCTCGCCGCCTTGGCCGGATGACAAGGCGACCCTGACGGCGAACGGCACGCTGCTGCTGACCGGCTATGTCCGCGACCTCCGGCCCGACCAGGGATCGGACGACTGGCGCGCGACCATCTCGCTGGTTTCGCGGACGGTCGACGCGGTCGAGACCTCGATCCTGCACAAGACCGGCCTGGTCGAGAACAAGGACATCAAGGGCATCGGCGAGGCCTTCGACAATTGCGGCATTGGCATCGAGGCGAAGGGGTCGTTCGAAACCATCGCCAAGCACCAGATCGAGCCGGGTGAATCGCTTTATTCGACGCTGGAGCCGCTGGCGCGCGCCGAGGCGGCGATCATCCACGACACGCCGGAAGGCAAATTGCGCATCGTCCA
Source organism: Mesorhizobium sp. M0136 (assembly GCF_040322515.1). Taxonomy (NCBI): domain Bacteria; kingdom Pseudomonadati; phylum Pseudomonadota; class Alphaproteobacteria; order Hyphomicrobiales; family Phyllobacteriaceae; genus Mesorhizobium; species Mesorhizobium sp. M0136. The sequence goes on along the minus strand of NZ_JAMYTP010000023.1, from coordinate 22,322 downwards.
GAAGCCGGAGGGGTCGCATCGCGGCGGCCTGGCGGCCGGCGTCAACATCATCTCGGCCGCAGCGGAATTTTCGGGCGAGGGCAGGTTCGATCCGGTGATCGTGCGCGGCCAGCAATCGCGCGGCACGACACCGCAGGCGATGCGGCCGGAGGCCAAGGCGTCCGACCCCTCGGTCGGCCGCAGCCGCCCCAAGATCGTCGTTCTCGATGGCGAGGCGACGACGAAGCATATGAAGAATGCCGTCGAATGGGAGGCGCGCGCGGCGGCCGGCCTTGCTGTCAACGCGACCGTCACCGTGTCGGGCTGGCGTGATGCCGGCGGCACTATCTGGACGCCGAACTTTCTGGTCTATGTCCGGCATCCGCGCATCTATCTCGACCAGATGATGGTCATCAAATCGGTGGAACTGACGCAGGACACGCAAGCCGATGGTGACGGCACGCGGGCGACCTTGACGCTGACCGATCCGCGCGCGCTCGGCGGCTCTTCGTTCGGTTCGAAGTCTGGCAAGGGCTGGTCGGCGCCGGAGCCGAAGGCGGAGTATTCGGCGCAATGAAATCCTCCGCGCACCTGACGCGTTTCGAGATCGACAGCTCGCGCTTCGACAATGGCCAACTGCTGATCTCCGGTCGCGGTCTTGCCGGCGAAACGTTCAAGGATCTGCTCTACGTCCAGCCGCATGGCGCCGCCAGCCGTCCGCCCAAGGGATCGATTGGCGTGGCCATGGTCATGCCCGGCCGCCGCACGCAGGCGATGCTCATGGGCATAGAGCACGCCTCGCATCGGCCCGACCTGCCGGACGGCGCCGCAGCGCTTTACGACGCGTCGGGAAACATCATCAAATTGTTCGCCGGAGGCGTGACCATGGATTTCGGCTCGCGAACCATCACGCTCACGGGCGGCACATGGAACCTGAAAGGCGACCTTAACGTCGACGGCAACATCACCGCCACCGGCTCGATCATCGACGCCGGCGGCAACACGCCGCACCACACGCACTGATGATCAGGATCGTTCCACTTACCGGCGACGGCGAACCGCTTTTGTCGCCCGACACCCTTTGGGACGGCACGTCGGGCGACTGGGCTATCGCCGGCGACGACAAGGCAAATGCCGGCGGCCTGCGCGCCAAGGCGGAACTTGCCACCGCGGTGCTGCTCTGCCTGATGACCGATGCGCGCGTCGAGCCCGACGAGCTGCCGCCCGAAGAGCAGAACCGCGGCTGGCCGGGCGACAGTTTCGACCTGCGCACCGATCTCGGCGAAACCGTGATCGGCTCAAAACTCTGGCTGCTGCGCCGCTCGACGGCAAACGACGCGACCGCGTTGCGCGCCGAAGACTACGCCCGTGCCGCCCTGCAGACGCTGATCGATCAGGGCGCGGTTTCGATGGTCGATGTGACTGGTACGGCCGACCCGGCGCAGCGGCGCATCGATTTGAAAATCACCTTGAAGGACCGCGATGGCGCGGTCGTCTTCGATCGCCGCTTCGGCGTCCTGTGGGAGCAATTGCGTGGCCTGGACCGTCCTCTCGCCAACTGAGATTTCGACCCGGCTGCGCGGCACCTTGCGGCGCTACCTGCCGGGCACCGATGCGCTGGTCTGGCCGAACAATCTGACAGCGATCGTCAAGACCGTCGCCGCGGGCATGCACGACATGCATCTGCGCGCCGCCTGGCTTTACGATCAGATTTTCGCGACCACGGCGAGCGTTCAGCATCTGGAACGGCACGGCGCCGAACTCGGCATATATCGCCGGCCGATGGCGCGGGCCGAAGGCGTCGTGACGCTCAATGGCTATGCCGACACCATTTATCCGGCCGGCATCGCCTTTATCGCCGGCAACCGGCTCTATCGCTCGGTTTCCGATGCGCGCTCCGACCTGGCCGGGCAGCTCGCGCTGACCATCCTGTCCGACGATTATGGCGTCGCCACCAACATCGCTGCCGGCGAGACGATGCAGCGCGCCGACCCGACGCAGTTCCCGAACCTCGAGCTGGAAGCGACCGTGGCCAGCGGCGGCATTGGCGGTGGTGCCGACACGGAGACGGATGCCAGCCTCCGCGCGCGCATCCTCGACCGCAAGCGCAGGCCGCCGCAGGGCGGCGCCTATTCGGACTACGAGCAGTTTGCCCGTGCCGTGCCCGGCGTCACTCAGGCCTGGGCCTTTCCTTTCGCCGACGCGCCCGGCACGGTCGGCGTCTGGTTTCTGTTCGAAGGCCGCGTCAACGGCATTCCGGAGGCAGGCGACATCGCCCTGGTGCAGGATGCGCTGGAAGCGCGGCGATTGATCCGTGCCGGTCTGTCGGTTTCCGCGCCGATCCCGTCGCCGCTCGACATCACCATCGCCAATCTTGTCGTCGACACTGTGCAGACGCGTGCGGCGATCGCCGCCTCGATCGCCGCCATGCTGGTCAGGCGCGCGCGGCCGGGCGTCGCCTCGGCACCCTTCACACTGTCGCGCTCGTGGATTTCCGAAGCGATCAGCCTTGCGGTCGGCGAGGACCGGCACTTTCTGATCAACCCGTCCGGCGACATCATCTATGTAGGCGGCGAAATGCCGGTGCTGGGCACGGTAAACTATGTCTGATGCTGTGCCCATTCCTGCTAGCGATAGATGGCCGCGCTATCCGGGCGAGGACGAGCTTGCCTTCTTCCACTTCGCCCCGGACGATCCGTTCATCGGTGCGCCGCCGCAGGGCGATGTCCTGTCTGATCCTTCGGACGAGGCCGCAGAAGGTTTTCTGACGGCGCTGCTGCCGAAAGGTGCGGCATGGGGGACGCCCGACAACCAGGCGCTCGATCCTCTGTCAGTGCTGTCGCGGTTCTGGCGCGCGATCGGCTCGGCCTTTGCCGACGCTTATCGGGCGCTGTTCGGCGTCGTGCTGGAATCGACGGCGGTGACGCTGGTCACTTCGCTGGACGACTGGGAAATCGAATACGGGCTGCCCGATCCCTGCCTCGGGCCGGACCAGACGATCGACGCGCGCATGCGCTCGCTGCTCCTGAAAATCCGTTCCGGAGGCACCATCACGCCGGCCGATTTCATCAAGCTTGCGGCCGATGCCGGCTATGCCATCTCGATCGAGGAGCCGACGCCGTTCCGGGCCGGTGTGTCGACTTGTGGCGGCCCTGAGGCAATCGCCGGCGGCGAGGTCGTCGAATATGTCTGGATCGTCAGCGTGCCTGGCGTTTCGGTCGAATTCTTTCGCGCCGGCGACGGCCGTGCCGGCGAGACGCCGCTCGGCCGGCTCGGCCTGCCTGACGATCTGATCTGCCTGTTCAACGCGCTGAAGCCAGCCTGGACCACCATCGTCTTCTCTGTTTGACCTCACGCCGCGCACCGGCCGCTTCGCGGCCTGCGGCTCCGGCAGGGCGCGCCATCAGGCGCGACGGCCGGTCGGCCTTGCGGGCTTCGCCCGATCACGAAGGAGTGCCACATGAAGTTCGTCAATCCGCGCAATGCTCCCGTATCGAGCGAGCGCATCCCATACTGGAACGAGAACCGCGCGGCTGGCCTGACCGGCGCGATCCCGCCGGCCGATGTCTTCAACGATCCGCAGGACGAGATCCTGAAGGTGATCGTCGAAGCCGGCCTCACACCCGATCCCGCGGACAAGACGCAGCTCTGGCAGGCTCTGCAGGCGCTGATCGCCGACATTGTTTCGGGCAGCACGCCGTCGATAGAAGTGCCGCCAGGCTCGGTCTCGATGTTTGCTGCTGCGACAGCGCCGACCGGCTGGCTGAAATGCAATGGCCAGGCGGTCAGCCGCACCACCTATGCCGATCTGTTCGCGGCAATCGGCACCAGCTGGGGCGTCGGCGATGCGGTCTCCACCTTCAACGTGCCCGACTTCCGCGGCGAATTCCTGCGCGGCTTCGATGACGGGCGCGGCATCGACACCGGACGCGTCTTCGGCAGCTTTCAGGATTACGCCACGGCGCGTCCGCAGACGGACGATGTCGCGCGCGTCAATGGCGACGGGTCGCTGGGAACGCTCCGGCAAGCCGGCAATGCGACGCCATCGACCAACCCGTCCGAGGTCGGCTTTGCCCGTGTCGCCAAGACCGGCGAGCGCAATGTGAATGACGGCTGGGACCCGGGCGGCGGCGGCAACCCCTATGTCGACATCGTCAATGTCACGACAGGCGATGCCGAAACGCGGCCGCGCAACCGAGCGGTGCTCTACATAATCAAAACTTAGCTTTGCCTCGCGGGCCGCACCGCCGCCTGCCGGCGGCTGGCCCTCCGGCGGGGCGCGCCACTTGGCGCGACGCCCGGTCGGGCTTGCGGCCTGATGGCCGGTCCTTCTCCTTCAACGGATTGTGAAACATGGCCGCACCCGACCTGTTTGGGATACTCGATGTCGTCAAGAAACTGACGCCGCCGGCGGGCATGGGCACCGCCCATGTCGATGGCTTTTCCTGGGCGCGCAACGGCCTGTCCTATGGCGATTCGACCAAGCTGACCGCCGACGACTGGAACCGCATCATCGCCAATCTGCGCGTTGTGCTGATCGCCTCCGGGGTGAATCTTTCAACCCTCGACCCGGCCGACCCGGCGCTGCTGAAGACCGTGCTGGAGCTCTATCTGGGGGCGGCGGTCACCGACATCCTGTCCGGCGTCGATGTCGGCGGCTACGGCATGATGGCCAAGGCCATCTATGACGCCAACAATGACGGGCTGATCGATATCGACCATGGCGGCACCGGTGCTTCGAGCCTGATCGATGCCGCCGACAATCTGTCGGCCATGTCGACCGACATGGCCAGTGGGGCGACCACCGATCTCGGCGACGCCACCGGCATCAATGTCCGTATCATCGGCACGGATGCGATCTCCTCCTTCGGTTCGGCGCCGGCCGGCGCCATCCGCCGCCTGACCTTCGCCGCAGCGCTGACGCTGACCCATAACGCCACCAGCATGATCCTGCTCGGCGGCGCCGATCTTGCGATCGAGGCCGGCGATACCGCGTGGATGCAGTCGCTCGGCTCCGGCAACTGGCGCATGCTCGGCTTTTTCAGGGCCAGCGGCGCTCCGCTCAGCAGCATTTTGCGGCAGGGCTCAAACCCGCTGCCGACGGCAGAAGGCGATATCCGCTGGGATACCGACGACAACGTCATCGTCGTCGGCGCCGGCGCTGGACAGAAGCTGTTCCTGGCGATGCCGGTCGGCCTGGTGGCGGGTGACCTGCTTTATGCCACAGGGCCGAAGGTTCTGGCGCGAGTGCCCAAGGGCGCGGCGCGGCGCACGCTGCGCATGAATGCCGCGGCGACCGCACCGGAATATGGCGGCGGCAACGGCCTGCCTGATGCCGTGCTGGAGGACCAGAAGGCCTCGGGTGTGAGCGGCGGTTCTTCGGCGCCGGGCAATGGCGCCTGGGTGACGCACATCCTGAACACCAAGGTTCGCGATCCCTACAATCTGATGGCGCTGGCCAGCAACGTCTTCACGCCGGCGAACGATGGCCAGGTTGAATGGCAAGTCGTCGGCTATGGCACCGAACTGCAAGTTCGCCTGTTCGACGTGACCGCCGGAGCCGAGGTCGGCATCGGTATGGGCGCTGGAGGTAACACGTCTCCGGATACCGGTTGCATCGCGGTTGGCGGGGCGATGGTCATCGGCGGCCACGCCTATCGCCTGGAATGGCGCACTTCACACACACACGCCAACGGCCTCGGCCTCGCCTTCGGCTTCGGCTCGATCGAGGTCTATGCCCGCCTGAAATATTGGGGAGACTAGATGAGCAATTTCGTCCTCGTCGAAAACGGCATCGTCATTCAGTCCGACCGTACGGGTGCTGAACCGGAAGGCTTTATCGAAGCCGATGACGCGGTCTGCCCTGGCTTCCTGTTCGACGGCCAAATCTTCACCGCGCCGCCAATCGAGCCGCTCATTCCCGATCGGGTTTCGGCACGACAGTTCAAACTGCAGCTGCTCAATGCCGGCCTGCTGACCGAAGTCGAGAACTGGATCGCGGCGCAAGGGCCTGCCGTGCAGATCGCCTATGACAATAGCGGCAGCTTCGTGCGCGCAGATCCGACGATGCAGGCGGGCTTTGCCGCTCTGGATTTCACCGGCGCCCAGGTCGACGCCTTCTTCGTCGCGGCGGCGGTGCTTTGAACCATGGCCAAATATGTCTTTCCCGATGTCGAGCCGATCCGGCCCGGCTACGATTTCCAAATGCGCCTGCAATTCCCGCAGGATCTGTGGGATGCCGAAGAGATCGGCAGCGGCCGGCTGGTGGCGCAGTTCCGTGTCGCGGTGCCTGGCCCGGTGCTGTTTGAAGCCGACACGCTTGATCTGACGATCCAGCGGGAGGCGCCACGTACACTGGCCTTCTTCCTGTCGGAGGATGCGACCAAGCCTTTCGTCGCCTCGACCATCGTCGTGTTCGATATCGCCCGCATCGACGGCGACGACAGCAGCATCGTGCTCGACAAAGTGATCTGGCCAGTTCTGGAGACGGTGACCCGCGATGTCGTATAACGCGATCCTCGAAATCCCCAATGTCGTCGTCGTCTCCGGCCCGGCCGGCCAGTCGTTCCTGCCGGTCGACGATGCCGCGCAGCTGACGGCCGATTTCGGCCGCGACGGCGACCGCGCCATTATCCGCGCCAATGGCGACGAGTGGCTGAAGACGGCCGGCGCGTGGGCCGCGACCGGCGAAAATTTCTGGGGCACGCTGCTGGAGCAGGGCGCTGCCCAGGTCGACCAGGCGCGCCAGGCGGCCGAGCAGGCCGAGACGATCGCTGAACAGTTCGGGGACCTGGAGACCGGCGTGACGCTGGCGCAGGCCGCTGCAGCATCGGCTGCGCAGGATGCTGGCCAGACCGCTGCCGATCGTGCGCAAACCGGCGCCGATCGCACGCAGACCGGCCTCGATCGCGCGGCGACCGGGGCCGACGCCGCCCAGACCGCTGCCGATCGCGGCGCCACCGCTGCCGATCGCACGCAAACCACGCTGGATCGCGCGGCGACCGGGACCGATGCCGGCCAGACCGCAGCCGATCGCATCGCCACAGCCGCCGACCGTGTGGCTGCGGCCGGCAGCGCTTCCACGGCCTCGAGCAAGGCCGACCAGACCGCTGCCGATGTTGTTTCGACCAATGCAGCCTTGTCGCTCACTCTGTCGGCGCGTGACGCCGCACTTGCCAAAGGACCATTTGCAACAACTGCCGCCGCGATCGGCTTCGGCGTCGGAAGCTTCGGCCCGATCACGCCGGGCGCTGGCGGCACCGATGGGACTTTCGACCTGGCCTTCACCGGCGGCGCAGGATCCGGAGCAGCCGGCCGCTTTATGGTGGCGGGCGGTGCGCTGGTTTCGATCGTGCTCACTGCGGCGGGCTCCTATACTGTCGTGCCTGCCTTCAGCTTCGCGGCCTCGGCCGGGCTTGCCGGTGCTGCTGCCACGCCGATCTTGACCCGCAATGTTGATGTTGGGGAACAGTTTTGGGCACCATCGCCGCTTTCGGCGGTAAGTCTCGCTCTCTATCGTGTCGACGCCGGCCCTGTTGCCACAGACACAGGCATTCGGCTGGCTCCCGGTTTGAACGTCTGGCCCGATCCGTTCGGCGAGCAACTGGACGAATTTCCGTGGGTGCGGTTGAGCAGCTCCCTGTACGTTTCCACCTATACCGGCGTCATCAACAAGCCGTCCACCTACCCCGGTTTCGGCAAGACGGGGCTTATGACCGCCGCGGGCATCATCGCCAATCGCCGCATATCGCTTGCGGAAATCGGCGCTGTCGTCGGCGACGTGTTCTCGTTTGCCATGGCCGCGAATTTCGCCGGCACCGGCAACACCATGCAGATCGTTTTTCTGAACTCTGCTGGCGGTGCGATTGCGGGAACGCTCACGCTGCTTTCGGCTGGCACTGCTGGCTATAAAGACCTGTTTACGTCTGGCCCCATCCCCGTAGGAACGGTTGCTATCGAGCCGCGGGCATTCAGCACCACCAACACAACCGAATTGCTGGCGGTCGCCTGCGCCAAGGGTGACGTTCGGCCGCTCTATATGTCGAACGTGCCGCCAGCTTCGATCTCCAATCTGGCCGGCCCGAACAAGCTCAATATCGATCCGTTCTTTAAGCTGGCTAGAGCGGGAATGACCAGCGATGCGGCCGGCCCATTGATGGGTGTGCCGACTGGCGGCACGGCCAGCTTCGTCCCGGCGCCGGCTCTCTCGCCTTTCGGCCTTCCGGCAGTTTCATTGAGCCCTGGAACTACGCTATGGGACGTTCGCATACCTGCGGCTGATCTAGGCCTGAAGGTGAACGAACCGATCTTCGTCACTCTCGATCTAGAAGCGGCGCAGAGTGTCCAGATTATCAGCAGCATAGCTGTATCTTCGGGGGTGGCACACAACGAAAGCAACAATTTCAATCCGGCCGTTGCAGGCGGGCTGGGCTACAAGAGCCTTGGGCTGATCGTCACGCCAACGGCAAATGATGTTGCATTCGCGACCAGCCTGCTGGCGCGGCTCTCGATAGCTGGCGGCGTTGGTGCCAACGGTCTGCGCATCTATGGGTGGTCCGCCCAAAAATCCCGCTCCAGACTTTCGGGAACGGAAGGCCCCAGGGCATCCACGGCCCTGATGGCGTCGGACGCTCATGCGAAACTGAACTACGACCCGGTTTTCAGGCTGGCCGCAGCCGGGCGGACCATCGATTATTTGGGCAACCCCTTGATCGGTGCGACGGCTGGAGGGTTTCCTCCTGTGCTGGTCAATCGGCCTGCCGGATCGCCGTTCAGAACCAAGGCTGTGAAAATCCCGGCCGGCGCGACGCTCTACCAGGTCTTCACGCCGGCAACAGAGGTCGGCCTTACGGTCGGCGAAACAGTGTGGGCCGTTTTCGCCTTCATGACGGGCAGCCCGCAATCGATCAACTTCCTGCATCAAACGATAGTGTCATCCGGCGTCGGTCAAACCGGTCAGATTACCAAGACCGTGAACGGGCTGGAGTACATTTCGCTTCCGATCGTGATCGATCAGAACGGTGTCGACTTCTGCACGGCGCACATGCTCCGGGCGGTGCCTTCTGGACCCTTTGCGGCAGACGCACATTTGTTGGGCTGGTCGATCCAGAAAGCGCCGGGTCGGTTCGTTGACAACCAGGGTCCGTTTGATCGGTTGGCGGCGGCGGTCGCGGCTGTTCCTGTTTCGCCATTCGCAGCGAAGAACCAAGTCAGCATCGGCGATAGCTTCACGGCAGAGGGAACATATATAGGGGCAAATGCTGGACCGGGACCTGTCGCAATCATGGCGGAACGCACTGGCTGGCTGTCTCAAAATTGCGCCCTTGGCGGCACTCGCGCGGGGGCACACGGTGCGAACTACAACGAGTTTTCAGGTTACAAGCTCGCCGATATCATAGCTGGCGGCAGCACTGCAGCATTGATTGCCGCTGCGGCCGCCCTTGGGGGCGTAGCACCTGCTGTCGCTGCAAAGATAGCTGCGGTTGATTGGGCCGCACAAAACTATCTGCACATCGCTTTCGGGCTAAACGACTATAGCGGAACAGGGCCACAAGTTCCCATCGGAACGAACGCAGATTTCACAGGTGCTACCTTCAAGGGTGCGCTGCGCTACATGATTGAGACGATCTTGACAGCTCGTCCGCTGTATAAGCTCTATTTCACGACGATGTGCTGGCGTCCGGGTGAAGTTGCCTTACAGCAAACAGCACCGGCAATTGCCTATGTCGATGCGACGATAGAAATTGCTCAGATGTATCATCTTGCGGTGCGTGATATGTACCGCAACTCGGGCTTCAACGACTTCAATCAGGCACAGCATTTTAACGGCGGGCATCTGATCGATTTCGGCCAGAGGAATTTTGGCAATCTTTGGGCGGATGGTGCCTTCCAACTGCTAGGATAGTAACTGACGCTGTTAGGTGAGCAGAAGCTTCTCAAGGGCAAGATCCAGGTCCGCGCGCTCATGGGCTACGGCCGCCAGGGTTTATCTAGCCGCTCATTTGCCGCGGCGCTTGAATTGCCTTACATCAGCAAAAGGCATTCAGGGCGTGGAAGCGGCGATGAACTTCACCAAGGCGTGTTTGGTTGCTGCGTTCCTCTGGGTTTCGCAAGGCCACGCTGCTGAGTTCAAGGTTTTCGAGCACCTTAATTTCGACGGCGGCCCGAAGGACTTCCGACAGTTCGGCATGGAACGTTTGACCATTGTGGACCCCCATATCCTGGGTCCGGACATCCCGAACCCGGCCCAGATTGATGAGGCTAAACGGCAGCCGAGAACCAACGAGCATCTTGTCATCGACATAGAAAGCTGGCCGCTCGAGGGCGAAGGCCAAGCTGTCTCCATAGGCAAATACCAGCAGACGCTAACCGCCTTCAGGAAGGCCGATCCGAATATTCGGCTTGGCCTCTACAGCGTATTGCCGGTGCGTGATTACTGGAGGGCAAACGGCCACCACGGCGAAGCTGGTGTGGCGGCGTGGCGGAAAACGAACTCCGATATCGCCGCTGGTCTCATTCCATATGTTGATGACCTCTACCCGTCGCTCTACACATTCTACGGGGATAAGGATGCGTGGATCGTTTATGCCGAAGCCAACCTGAGGGAGGCGCGTCGAATTTCGGCAGGCAAGCCGGTTTACTGCTTTCTCTGGCCGCAGTTTTTCAAGACGTTCGCGTTTCTGCCCGGCGACTACTGGTACGCCGAACTGGACACGTGCCGACGGATGGCTGACGGGGTTGTCCTGTGGGGGACCATCCGGGATGCCGGCCCTCCACACCGCTCTGCCGAGTGGGACGACAAGGCAGAGTGGTGGCAGGCTACCTTGCGATTTCTGAGCGAGGTACGAGGAACCCGTTAGGACTGGGAACATAGTTCCGTCGTTGTTGAACCGACTTGATCGCATTGGACCTGAAGATCATCACGCAAGTGACTATCCAAAGCGAACTGTTGCCATAGATCGAGCCGGAGAACTGAGCCCCGACAAGAAACTGAGTTGTAAGAAGGGGCAGCAGCGGCAGGCGCATGTGCGCCATGAAGCTTGTGGCTTGATAGATTCTGAAAAGCACCACGGCAAAAATGGCCATGCCGATAATGCCCATGGCCTGAAGAACTTCCATGAACAGATTATGAGGGTATCCGACGAACGGAAGCTGTGTTCCGTAGCCTAGCCATGGGTGCTCTGTGAACAGGTTCCATGACATGGAGATGGCGCTTAGGCGACCCTCTGAAGATCGGTCTTCTCCCAAATCGATGAGATTGAATTTCTCTAGAAGCGGGGTGATGTCGGTCAGCGCAAGGAACAAGACGCACCCGCCTGCGACAACGAAGCAGCCGAGCATGACCGAGAACCTTGGCCGCAGGATGTAGAACAAGGCACAGCAAGCAGCCAGCGCCACCAAAGGACCGCGAGCGCCAGAAAGATACAGAGTAAAGAATGCCCCGCCTGCTGCCGTGTAGATGACCATCCGCGCGGACTTTCGGTCAACGTGCTGGAGCAGCGCATAGCAAGCAATGAGCGTCGTGACCGCCGCGTGACCGACTGAGATTGGGTTTAGCCGCTCGAAAGAGACTCGCCCGCTATTGTCCAGCAGCAGCATTTCCGAGCCGTTGTAATCCAACCATAGGATAGCGGCGACAGAGAGAGCGCCGACAACGAAGAGTGCCAATGAGGTGTTCGCCTCAAGCCAACGTGGCGTGGAAGCCGCCAAGAGAATGGCCGGGACGACGCCTGTAACAAGCGCGAACTGCATAGCATCCGCCGAGCCGTCGACCTCGTACTCAACGTCAAGCCAGAGTTTTAGAAGGTAGAAGCTGGCAAGGACAAGCAGCCAGATACTGCCGAACCCGAAGCCTTTGCGTTGATCGACCAAGAAAAAGCACAGGAGAGATAGGCACAAGACCGCCGCGCGGAAGGCGATACTCAAAGTCTCATCACCAGTGAGAGATGAAGCCACTCCTATCAGCGGATAGCCAGCGATGGCCAGCGCGAACGTCCACGCCCACAAGTCCTTGTAGATCGACATTTGAAATAGCCCCCTAGCCAACTTCCGTTTATCACTGGTAGGCGAAGTAGCCAAGCCGGAGACTGGCTGCTACGTTTGCACCAGTATTCGATCTTAGGGGTGCGAGTTTTTGTCGCTCAAAAAGTTGGCACTTCTGACATTCTGCCTCCTGTCATTTGCGTGCGCATTCTTCGTACTTCTTCGCGGAGTTGGCACGAAGAGATATCCCGACCGTCCAGTGGCGGAGGAGGTCCTTAGGCCGTTCAGCGGTTATTTCACCGTTCGGGCTATCGATGATCTCTGGGTCGGCAATACCCGAATGATCCTCTGCGGCGTCGAATCAAAACCGATTGCGCGCGCCACGGCAACAATGTCGGCTAGACGCGACCTTCAGGGCAAAAACCTGAACTGTCGGCCGGTCGGCATGGGGACCCCATGCGATGGCAAAATCCCGGCAAAGTTCGGTAAGTCTGTCGTTGCCCAGTGCTTTTTGCCTGACGGCACTGACGTAGCGGCGACGTTGGTTGACAGCGGACTAGTATGTGGCCTGCCGGGTCAGGCGGGCTCGACTTATAAGGCTTGCCCATAGGCAGACGGGCCATCTGCCTCCCTCCTAAGTTTGGCACCCACGCCAACTGCAAATTCTTATCTAAAAGCCGAAACCGCACAAACCTGCCCGTGAGGGCGGAAAGGACTAGCCATGTCTGATCCCGCATGGATTGCGACTGCCAAGAAGTATCTCGGGCAGCGTGAAATTCACGGCCCGCAGCACAATCCCCATGTGCTTCAGTGGTGGAAGAACATGGGCGCGCCGTTCAAGGACGATGAAACGCCCTGGTGTGGCGCCTTCGTCGGCGGCGTCCTGGTCGAAACAGGGATCAGGCCCGTCGCCGGCGGCGCCAGCGCGCAAGCATGGCTGAAGCTTCCGGTGAAGCTCGACAAGCCGGCTGTCGGCGCCGTTGTCGTGTTCTGGCGCAACTCGCCGAGCAGCGGCCTTGGTCACGTCGGCTTCGTCGTCGGCAAGGATCAGTCCGGCCACATCATGGTGCTCGGCGGCAACCAGGGCGACATGGTGTCGATCAAGCCGTTTTCGACTGACAGGGTGAAGGGCTATCGCTGGCCGGGCGTCTATCCCTATCCGGATCGCTTCAATCTGCCCGTTATCAGCAGCGACGGCCGCGTTTCCACGAACGAGGCATGAGAATGGCCGCGCCAGGCGAGCCGTCATGGAAATGGCGGCGGATCATCATCTACGCCGTGCTGGCGTGGGCCTGCTACCAGCTTTTCATTCTCGTCGATGCGCAGGATACGCGCTTGAACGAGACGATCGCTTGGGGCTGGCAATTGGTCGTGATGGTGCTGGTCACCGGCTATACCGGCTTTGCCACCGCGCAGGACATTGCGGCGATCTGGACCACACGAACAGCCCGTCCTTACTCCGATCCGCCGCAAGCGCCGACGCCACCACCGCCAGCTGATCAAACCATCGTCGTGGTGCCGCAGAAACCCTCGGGAGGCGAATAATGGCTGCTATCTTCTACATGCTGCTTGGCGGCGTCGGTGGGGCCTTGCGGCTCGCCGCGGGCGCTGCCGCCGGTATCGCGCTGGCCTACGTGACAATCGTTCCGCTGGAGCGCGCCGACGCCCGCAAAGGCTATGTCCAGGAGGACCGCGCCATCGCCGCCGAAGCCAGGCTCGCCGAGGTGCAGCGGCAGGTCCATGCCGGTGAGATCGTGATCGCCTCCTATCAGGAAATCCTCAAGAACGCTCGCGCAAAGGATGCCGCCGATGACGCTCAACTCGCCAAGGACCGCAAGGACTTCGAAGCCAAGCTTGCTGCTGCTGATCGCAGTTGCGGTATTGATTCCGGGGATCTTGAGTGGCTGCAGCACTGACGCGGCGCTCAGGAAGGCGGCGGCCGGCAAGGGCATAGCGCAGGCTCGCGTCACGCTTCCGCCACTGCCCGACGACTGTCGGGCGCTGGAGCCGCACGCGGCGGTCAATGTCGGCGACGAGGTTCGCTCCGTCCTGAAAGCCGAACGCCGGCAGCTCGACAAGGCCAACGCCAGAGTCGGGCGGTGTGCCAGTCACTACGATGCTACCGCGAAGGCGCTGAAATGAAGAATTAACCCGGGCGGCGGGCGACCGTGATCCTCTTGAAGTGCATAGGGCGGCAGGGCGAATGGGCGAATCAGATCGAAGCGAGCTGCCGCAGCGCTGGCGGGAGCTCGACAAGCGCACCATCGAAATGGTGGCGCGCTGGAACGAGGAAGAGCGCGAGCGCATCATCCAGATCAGCCATCTATCCAGGAAGCAAATGGACCGGTTGGACCAGTTCCTGAAGCTCCCCGACGACAAATGGGAGGCGGGCTTCCGGATCGTCACCCGGTCGGTGATCTTCAACAAGACGCTGCGCTCGGCGCCCAAATTCGTGCTTGGGCTTGCCGCCGTGCTGGTGGCGCTCAACCAGCTCTGGGCGCTGCTGGCACCCTATCTGAGGTCGATCAAATGACGGTTCTGGAAAGAACGCGCGCCTTCGACTGGCTGTCATCGATCATCGCATCGCCCTTCGCCATCCTGCTGGCATGGCTGGTCATCACCATTATCGACCGCGAACCGCCGATCGTCTTCGAGACGGCGACCGTGCTGACACCGCAGGTGCCGCAGGGCGGCGTGCTCGATGTCCAGTACACGGTGATCCAGAACCGCATCTGCGCCGCGACAGTCGAGCGCTACGTCACCGATTCGGATGGCATCGTGCATGTGCCGTCGACCTATACGGTCGGCCGCCGGCCGCTGATCGACGGCTATCCACCGGAGGGCCGCGAGACCTATCAACGCTCGATCACCATCCCGCTGGCGACCGCGCTCGGCCGGGCGCATTACGAGGCGCGCTTCACCTACACCTGCAACATCCTGCAGAAGCTGGCCTTCCCGATCGTGGTGACGGCGCCGACGGTCTATTTCGACATCGTGCCGGCGCCGGCAACGCTGACGCCGCTGACGCCGGAAGCGCCTTAGCAATCCGCGCCCGGCGGATCCGGGCAAACACCCAAAAGCAACTCGAAAGGAACGGCCATGACAGTCACCGTCAAAATCCATGTGGGCGGCAACTATCGCGCCACAATCAAGCGCACCGTCGATGGTGTCGAAGACAGCGTTCAGATCGGCCCTAACGAAGAAAAGCCGGTCTACTTCCAGCACGGCAAGGCCAACACGTTCGAAATCACCGAGGAATATCTCGGCGAGACGAAATCCGCCTGAGTACCCCTCCAAGCTTTGTAATCCGTCCGCCGTGCCGAAAGGTGCGGCGGGCTTCTTTGCGTTCTTGGGCCGGGATTGACAACGCCGCCGGACCATGAACGGAATGAGAACATCTAAAGGGGTTCTCATGCATCTCGCCATCGATATTTCCGACATGCCGGCCGGCGACGCGGTCGACAGCTTCGTCGTCCTGGCCCCGTCCGGCGCCCGATCAGACGCCGCCTTGCGCGAGGTCGAGGCTTTCCTGAAGGGCTGCTTCCCGGAATACGATTTTCTCGCCAATGGCGAGGCCATGCCGTTCGACGGCGATTACCAGGTGCTGCCGATCCGCGGCGTGGTCAGCGACGAGCCGGACACGCTGCGCATGCTCGACTATCCCGAGCAGTCGGTGATGATGGGGATCGCCGCCGCGCTGAAGGGTTTCCGGCCCGGCCGGCCGCCGGCGCTGAACTAGAATCACGTTCCGTTCACTCTGGCTAATATAAGCTTTGTACCTAGTATTGACTGGGTGCGTAAAATTGTAAGTGCCGGTCGCCTCGAGTTCATTCCGCCGATGGAGCCCAAGCTGGTCGCCAAGCCGCCCGAGGGCGAACACTGGATGCATGAGGTCAAGCTCGACGGCTACCGCGCTCAGATCGTCATCAACAGTGCCGACGATATCCGGGTCTTCACCAAGTCCGGCGCCGATTGGACCAGCAAGTTCACCGGCCTCGTCGAAGCGGCGCGCGAGCTCGACGTTGAGAACGCGATCTTCGAGGGTGAGGCGGTGGTCACCAACAAGGCCGGGCTGCCAGACTTCGACGCGCTGCAGAAGGCCGTGCACAGCGATCCCTACGCGATGATCCTCGGCGCGTTCGATATTCTGCATCTGAACGGCCACGATCTGCGCGACATCGGCTGCAAAGCGCGCCGCGAAATGCTCTACAGCATCATCAAGCCTGACAGCAGGATACAGTTCAGCGAGGCGCTTCCAGGTGACCCAAAGGCGATCTTCTACCTCGTCGACCAGGCCGGAATCGAGGGGATCGTGTCGAAGCGCGCCGACAGCCCATATCGCAGCGGTCCGACGTCGAACTGGCTGAAGACGAAGAGCTTCACGGTCCAGGAATACGAACTGATGGGCGTCGAGCGCGAGCCGGGCAAGGCGGCATTCGCCTTGCTGGCGAAGCCTGGCACCGGACAATATGTCGGTTCGGCCTTCATCAGCCTGGGGCGCGACATGAAGGAACGCCTGTGGAAGCGGGTCAAGGACCATGCCGGCCCGCCTCCGCAGGGCGTCAAGAAGCGACCGGCAACGCAGTGGGTTGGGCCAGGCGTGAAGCTGCGGATCAAGCACCTTCGCGGCGAGCACAAATATATACGCCACGCTTCACTGCTGGGCTTCGGTGACGAGGCGTAGCCTATCGGGTCAGTCGCTCGACGGTCTCAATGATCGCCTTTGCCAGCGCCTCGCCCTCATGCACCGGCAGCGGTCCATAGAGCTGGTTGACCGCTTCCTCGCTCGGCAGCACGCCAGCCGGGCAGGTCAGCTCGATGGCCATGCGAACGAGCTGCAGGCCGGTGCGCTCGCCATAGATGTAGTTCTCATCCATCGTCAGGATACTGGCGCGCACCCGACGGGCGTCAAGACGGCTTGACCGGGAGCAGGAATTTGTTCTTATTCCGTTCTCATGGAAATCGAGACGTTGGGCGATGCCTGGAACCACGGCGTGAGGCTGACCGCGCGCTGCGTTTGGGGCAATCGCGAGGGGCTGAAGACCGTCCGCGAGTGCGGCAACCGCTACGAGCTGGACGTCTACACCATGCTGTGGACGCGCGGCCGGGACTTTCCGCTGGCCATGCTGTCCGGCCGGCTGCGCTGCCCGAAATGCGGTTCCCGCCGCGTCGCCGTCGGCATCACTATGCCGAGCAACGCCGGCACGGCCGCGGCGAGGATGGCACGGTGATGGACCGGCTGAAGGTGCGCCTGGCCTCCGGCTCCCATGTCGTCGACGGCAGCACGGTGCTCCAGACCTTCAAGGCGCGCGACGACGCCTTCAAATTCGTGCATGGGCAAGGTGCCCGCGTCTGGCTTGACTGGTCACGGACGGTGATCGGTGGCCGGACGCCGCCTTTCGACTTCACTGCGATGTTTCAGCAGGATGCCATCGGGCGGATATTCAAGACGGTGCAGGGCCCTGGCGCCGGCACCTGGTTCTGGACATGCTTTGAAGGCGGGGCGAGGGGAACAGTCGGGAACAAGGACGAAGCGGTCGCTGGCGTCGAGCGCGCCTACACGCGCTATCTCATCAAGGCCGATTGGCGCTAGCTAATCGCACCAGGGGCGGCGCTTGCCGGTCCACGGCCGCGCCAGGCCTTCGCCGATCAGGATGTCACCAACGTCATGCCCGTCGACGTCGATCGTCGCCAGCGTGCGGCCGTAGCGATCCTTCAGGCGGCCGCTTTTGGGATCGCCCGGATGCACCGTGACAGGGCCGCTGTTCAGCAGCTCCGTCATTCTGCGCTTGGCAACCAAGCCGAGCCGCAATTCGGCGTCGCAGTGGAAATCATGGATCTCCGGCGCGTCGATGTTGGCGATGCGGATATGCGTGCCGTCGAGCACGATCGTGTCGCCGTCCAGCACGACAGGCCAGCCGGTCAGGAGAGCGGCGGCAAGGATCAGGAGTTGTGACATGGCGGCCGACCCTATGCCACAACTTGACACGGCACGCGAGGTGTCGTGACACGGCGCATTGATTTCATTGTATTTCTAGGAGCCTTCCAAGCTGAATATGCGGGTTCGATTCCCGCTACCCGCTCCAGATTTCCCCAGGCCACGGCGCACTTCGCGCACGATCCCGAAGCAGGCGGCGCCAAGCGAAGCGCTTTGCCGATAGTTCAGAGCGTTCAATGCGCGTCCAGAAGGACGCGCATCTTAATCTGTGTTTTACGCATATCGTTGTCCCGAACCGCAGGCGGCGTTGGGCGACAGGCGTCAGCTCGCGAATTTGCTGAATATGGACGCGAGCTGGTTCTGCTGCGGCACTTGCCCGTTCGGCGTCAGCTGGTCGACAAGTCCCGGCAAGGCCGCGGACAATTGCTGGAGCAATTCCTGCTGATTCAGGCCCGTCCTTTGCGCGATCTCCTGAATGATTTGCGGCCCGAGAGCGCTGCCCAGATCGTTGGGGTTGATCGGCTGGTTCTGACCGGTGCCGACCCACGAATTGGCGACGTTGCCGTGGCCGGCGTCCTTCAGTTTGTCGAGCAGGCCGCCCAGACCGCCAAGCAGTCCGCCGTCGGCGGATGCGGTTGTATCCGGCGGGACGGGGGCAGGGCTCTGCGCTGCCTCCGGCTGGGCGGAACTTCCACTGCTCAGCATTTTTCCCACCAAAAGTGCGCCGAGCGCGATCATCAGCGGCTTGGCGACGTTGCCGCCGGGAACGGCATTGTCAAACAGTCCCATTGTGGATCTCCATGTCAAATTGCCCGTCCGTCTCCGACAATGACGCATTCATGGCGAATTTCAAGCCGGTTTGAGCTTTCCGTAATCATGATTTTCAAGTTGGCTTGAGCTTTGCTTAATAATGTGGAAGTAATCGGGTGCGGGGAACGGAGAGGAAAATGTCAATATTAAGCTGGATTATTCTCGGCGTCATCGCCGGCTTCATAGGCAGCAAAATCGTCAATAAAAGCGGGCAGGGCCTGGTGCTCGATATCGTGCTTGGGATTGTCGGGGCTATCGTCGGCGGACTGATCTTCAGCGCCTTTGGTGCGTCGGGCGTTACGGGGCTGAACATCTATAGTCTGATAGTGGCCGTGATAGGCGCGATAGTTGTCCTGTGGGCTTATCACCAGTTTACCGGCAGGCGGGCTCTTTAGAAACGGGCAGATCGGCAGTTGCGCCGGCATTCACCCGAATGCCGAGCGCCTATCTAATCCTTTTGAGGATCTGGCGGATCAGCGTGTTGAGGCCGGCTTCCAGCCCTCTCACCATGATCGGCCATAGTTCCTCCAGCAATCGCTGCCACACGGCATCGCGCCCAATCCTCACCGGCAGATTGGGCATCTCGCCCATTGCCGCCGTCATGTCGCGACGCAGCCGCTCGCCACAGGCGCTTGCGCCGCTGATCGTCGGATCGAAGGGCAGCCGGGTGAAATCCCATTTTCCGCGCTGCTCGATGCCCAGATTGCTCTCGACTTCGGCATGCGACAGCACCGTTTTGGGCGTGACCTTGATGCGGTAATATTTGCAGAGTTCGGCGATAACCGCGGTCATCGCGTTCCCCTGTGCCCTGGTCATCGGATAGCGGCCGGCATCGAACGGCCTTTCCTCCGCCCCGGCCATGCAGCAGAGCGAAACCCCGATCGAGCCGCCATTGCAGTTGAGCGTGTGCGCGGCATATCCCGGTTTTACCCGACCCGAATTGAGCGCGATCGAAGGCCGGCCCCTGACCAAACGGCCATTCCCCTCGACCAGTATGTGATACGCATCCCTATCGGTATCGCCGGCCGAATGCGAGCCTGCCGTCCAATGGCAAACGACGCGCTTCATCGCAACATGGGGCAACCAGTCGGGCGGCAATGCCACAGAAATCTCCGCGACATAAGTCAGTGACGGAGCACAGTATAGTTTCCTTGGCGGCGGACGCGAAAACGAAACGATAGTTTGGTTGAGCGTTTCTAACGGTCAGCTATTCGCCGGCATCTTCGGCGACCGCGTGTTCTCTGTATTGCGGCAGATCGTCGGTGATCGTGAACCACTTCGCCTTGGAGCCGACGAAGATGTGCTGCGTCGGGCGGATGGTTGGCTCGTCGACGAGGCTTCCCATGGCGACATGCACGAAGGCACCGTCGCGGACCACCGAATAGAGCAACGAGCCGCAAGTCTTGCAGTGCGCATCATGGCCGGATTCGTCGCCGAAGATCGTGAGATTGTCCTCGCCCCTCGTCAGGCTCAGCCTGTCCCGCTCGATGCCGGCGAACGGCTTGAAGGCCGAACCGGTGGTGCGCCGGCAGTTCGAGCAGTGGCAGTTCGCGGCATAGACGAACGCGTCCGCCACCGCGTACTGAACGGCGCCGCACAGGCATTTTCCGGCGAGCATGCGGTTGCTTGCATTCTGGTTGTTTCCGTTCTCCGGGCTTGCCATACGCTTCTCCACTCAGGCGATTGTCCCTACGCCGTTTCCAGCTCTAGGCGACGACGGTTAGCCGGCGCTTGCGCTCGTCGAGCGAGACGATGGTCAACCCGCTGGCGACCACCAGCAGGATACCGCAGATGGCCAGCGCATTCGGGAGCTGCCGGAAAACCACCAGGCCTGAAATCACCGCCCAGACGGTAAAGCAATAGTAGAACGGCGCCACCACACTGGTCGGCCCGACGCGATAGGCCATGAAAATGAAGAAGTGGCCGAAGATCAGGAACAGTCCGGCGCCGCCCATCAGCAGCAGGTGACGGGTTTCAGGCACCACCCACTGCTCGGAAACCAGATGCGCAACGCCGGCGCCGGCGAGTACCACAATCACTGCCGAAATAGCGACGACCATTCCCGGCACGTCGCCGGCGACCTTGCGCCCGGCCAGATCGCGTGCTGCGGACAGGGCTGCATTGCCTAGCGCCAGCAGGGCGTAGACCGAAATCCCCTGCATTGTCGGTTGTGCCACCATCACCGCGCCGACAAAGCCGAGCCCGATCAGCGCCAGGCGAACCCCGCCGATCCGTTCGCCAAACAGCATCGAGGAGCCGACCAGCATCAGCAAGGGCGTGATCTGTCCGAGCGCGGTCGAATCGGCGATCTGCATGTTGGCGAGCGCAACCACGTAGCAAAGGATCGCACCCAGTTCGAGCAGGTTCCTGCGCAAAACCTTGGCGTCGAGGATCAGCGGGATGTGCTTGCCATAGCCCAGCATGAACAGCAGCGGAATGCCCCACAATGTTGCCGCAGCGCCGCGCAGGAACAGCACCTCATAGGGCGGCAGTCCCGCGGTTGCGAGCTTCATCATCGTGTCGTTGACGATGTAGGACCCGGTCGAAACGACCATGAACAGCGGGCCTCGTATGGCAGTCGGGATGAAATGCATCGGCCCACGAAATCAGACCGGCGCCAAAGCGGCAATGGGCCAGATCCGGCTGTAAATCCGTCAAAGCCGTCAGCCGCCGCCGTAACCATTCCATTTGCCCTTGTTCGTTCCTATATCCGCGCCACATTCTCCGAAACCGGATCACGCGTTCGGGCGGGCGAGCGCGCTCGGCGACAAGGCACTTGTGTTTTTCGGCCTTAGTCGCTAATCGCCCCGCATTCGACTGAACTGAAGGTCCAGGCCGTCCCCAGGCCGTCCAAGGAAAGAGACTATGGCAAAAGGTAAATTCGAGCGCACTAAGCCTCATGTGAACATTGGCACGATTGGTCACGTCGACCATGGCAAGACGTCGCTGACGGCGGCGATCACCAAGTATTTTGGCGAATACAAGCGCTATGACCAGATCGATGCGGCGCCCGAAGAGAAGGCGCGCGGCATCACCATTTCGACGGCGCATGTCGAATACGAGACCGCCAACCGCCACTATGCCCATGTCGACTGCCCCGGCCACGCCGACTATGTGAAGAACATGATCACCGGTGCGGCGCAGATGGACGGCGCGATCCTGGTGGTGTCGGCCGCCGACGGCCCGATGCCGCAGACCCGCGAGCACATTCTTTTGGCCCGCCAGGTCGGCGTGCCCTCGATCGTGGTGTTTTTGAACAAGGTCGACCAGGTCGACGACGCCGAGCTGCTCGAGCTGGTCGAGCTCGAGGTGCGTGAGCTTTTGACCAAGAACGAGTTCCCCGGCGACGACATTCCGATCGTCAAGGGTTCGGCGCTTGCCGCCCTTGAAGATTCCGACAAGAAGATCGGCGAGGACGCCATCCGCGAACTGATGGCTGCGGTCGATGCCTATATCCCGACGCCGGTTCGTCCGCTCGACAAGCCGTTCCTGATGCCGATCGAGGACGTGTTCTCGATCTCGGGCCGTGGCACGGTGGTGACCGGCCGCGTCGAGCGCGGCGTCGTCAAGGTCGGCGAGGAGCTGGAGATCGTCGGCATCCGCCCGACCACCA
>NZ_JAMYTP010000022.1:0-97963 GCF_040322515.1 Mesorhizobium sp. M0136 | reverse complement strand
AGAGAAAGAACGGCGTAGGGCCATGCCTGCCTTAGAATGGGCCAGAGGAACGACTCGCGTATCCAAGGAAATTGCGGAAACAGCGAACCCAGTCCGTAGTAGAGCAGCCAGAGCTGGAGCAGCAGCGGCGTGCCGCGAATAATCGTGCAGAACACCTTGGCCGGCACACTCAAGATCGGCGGGCCGATCACCTGCGCAAGGCCGAGGGGAATGGCCAGCGCGATGCCCAGCACCGACGTTACCACAAGCAGCCAGATGGTCCGCCATATGCCTTGCAAGGCCAGCGGCAGATAGGCGGGCAGCCAATCCCAGCGCATGAGGAAAATCGATGCCACTACGACAACCAGCGCGATCAGGATCAGCGCTATGCGGTGCGGCTGCATCCACAGCGAGGCCCGTGCGGCGGCGTCAATGACCGGAGTTTCGGCCATCAATGCGATCCCGCGATCGAGGGCATGCCGCGTCGTGCCCAGCGCTCAACGCGCCCGATAGCGATGTTGGAGACGAGGGTCAGGACAAGATAAAGCGCGCCCGCCGCCATGAAGAAGGTGAAATAAGCCTTCGTCGCGCCGGCTGCCGTCCGTGTGGTTTGGGTCAGTTCATTAACGCCGACGATCGCGAGAAGCGCGGTGTCCTTGGTGGCGATCAGCCACAGATTTGCCAAGCCCGGAATGGCGAAGGGCAGCATCGCCGGCAGCGTAATGCGCCTGAGAAGCAGGCCGGGAGGCATTCCATACGCCCGGGCGGCTTCGATCTGGCCTTGCGGAATGGCGCGGATTGCGCCGCGCAAGACTTCGGTGGAGTAGGCGCCCTGCACGACACCGAGCACACCTATGCCGGCGACAACCCCGTTGATATCGATCGCGGCATAGCCGAGCGCGGTAAGCAATTGGTTGATGAGGTCGGTACCAGCGAAATAAAGCAGCAGGATCAGGACCAATTCGGGCACGGCGCGGACCACTGTGGTGTAGACTTCCAGCAGGTCACGGACCACCGGCCCGCCATAGAGCTTGCCATAGGCGCCGCCGACACCGATCACAAGACCGACCCCAAAGGAACCGAAGGCAATTCCGACCGAGTTTGCCAGCCCGTGCAGAAGGCTGAGACCCCTGCCGTTCGGCGGTTCGAAGGACAGCAATTCCAGCGAACTGGCTCCGAACATGGTGGCGAGAACGTCGCTCAGCTTATGTCCCCCTGGACTTCCGGGTTGAGGCGCCAATGATGTATCAAGCCGGACGTGCCATCGCGACGATGGCGGCTAGGCCTGCCCGGCTTGATGCCGCTGCTGTCAGTTGGACTGCGACTCGCCGCCGTAGATGTCGAAGTCGAAGTACTTCTTGGTGATTTCGGCATACTTGCCATTGGCTCGGATAGCCTTGATTGCGGCATTGAGCTTATCCTTGAGCTCGGTGTCGCCTTGGCGTACGCCGGCGCCGACGCCAGGCCCGAGCACTTCCAGGTCCGGTGCGACATAACCCTTGAGGTCGCAGCACGCTTTGCCTTGATCCGACTTCAAAAATGCGTCGAGCGCGATCGAATCGGCCTGGGTGGCATCGATCCGGCCGGCGGCGAGATCCTGATTTGCCTCGTCCTGCGTCTGGTATTCCTTGATTTCCGAAGCGTCGGTGAAGTGCTTCTTGGCGTAGGCGGCGTGCACCGTGGAGGCCTGAACGCCGATTGTCTTGCCCTTCAGCCCCTCCGGCGTCGCATCGAATTTCTGATCCTTGGCGCCGATCACCGCGGTCGGCGTGTTATAATATTTGTCGGAGAAGTCGATTTCCTTCTTGCGTTCGTCGGTAATGGACATCGAATTCATGATTGCATCGATCTTCTTGGTCTTAAGCGCCGGGATAAGGCCGTCCCATGGGACTGGCGTCAATACGCAATCCAGCTTGGCTTCGCCGCAGATGGCGTTGACGATGTCGACTTCCCAGCCGCCCCACTTGCCGGAGGCATCCTGCGAGTAAAACGGCGGATAGGCTTCAGGCGAAAATCCCACCTTGATCTGTTCGGCGCTTGCCGAAAATGCACCCGACAATGCGATCAGCGTGGCCGCGAGCACCGTTTTGAGAAAAGGTTTCATTTCTTTCAGTTCTCCCGTTTTTTGCTTTGACGTTCCCGTCTGCTTTTCTCGCAAGTCATCCAACATTGCGCAGAAACTGCTTCAGTCTTTCGGATCTGGGTGCGCCGAAAACCTGTTCCGGCGGCCCTTGTTCCTCGACCAGCCCGTTATGGAGGTAGACGACATGCGTCGCGACCTCGCGGGCAAACTTCATCTCATGGGTGACCAGCACCATGGTGCGACCTTCGCGCGCCAGGTCGCCGATCACCTTCAGCACCTCACCGACCAGCTCCGGGTCGAGCGCCGAGGTCGGCTCATCGAACAGCATGACGCGCGGATTGATGGCCAGCGCCCTGGCGATCGCGGCGCGCTGTTGTTGGCCGCCCGACAGATAGGCGGGATAGACGTCGCGTTTTTCGGCAAGGCCGACGCGGGCGAGCAGCTTTTCCGCCTCGCCGATCGCCACATCGCGCTTGACGCCGAGCACATGCACGGGAACCTCGATGACGTTCTCGATCAACGTCATGTGGCTCCACAGATTGAAGTTCTGGAAGACCATGCCGAGCTTGGAGCGGATGCGTTCGATCTGCTTGCGGTCGGCGGGCACGGTGTGGCCGTGGCTGTCGGCCTTCAACCGGATCTGCTCGCCATTGACGCGGATGATGCCGCTGGTCGGGTTCTCCAGGCAGTTGATGCAGCGCAGCAGCGTGGATTTGCCCGAGCCTGAGCCGCCGATGATGGCGATCACCTCGCCGTCGCGCGCCGACAGCGAAACGCCCTTCAGTACGTGCAGGTTGCCGAAATTCTTGTGCAGGTTCTCGACGTGGATGGCTTCGGCAGCACCGTTTTGCGCCTGATGCTTCAGGGCGGTGACGGGCGCTGTCATCGTCGCGGCGCCCCGCGGAGCGACCGAGGCAGTCCTTGCTGGAATTTTTTACCCATTACCCGTCACTGGACAGCGTTCCGATTCTCAAGATGGACCGTTCCGCTTGCCTCCGTCAACCGCAGTTTTTGGACCATTGATCACCGCTTGCCGAGTGGCTATTGGCAGGAGGGGCGCATTTCAGGAGAATTTAGTGGGCAAAGCATACGGGTCGCAGTCGATGGCCGGGGCGCTGCAGCGCGTGCTGATGCGCTCCGCCGCCAGCGCCATGCGTCGGGCCGAAGCGCTGGATTGGCACTATGGCCCCGGCTTCGATCCGCAAAAAGCGGCGGCCCAGCATGATGCGCTGGCCAGGCTGATTTCTGTCTCAGGCGCCGAAATCGAATGGCTGAGCGACGCCGATGACGGGCTTGCCGATTCGGTCTTCACCCACGATCCCTCGCTGATGACCGACCACGGCGCGGTTATCCTCGCTATGGGCAAGGCGCTGCGCCGGCCCGAGCCAGGCCTGCACGAGGCAGCCTATGGGCGCATGGGCATCCCCATCCTCGGTCGTATCGACGCTCCCGGCCAGGTCGAGGGCGGCGACTGCGTGTGGGTGGATGCAAACACGCTGGCCGTCGGCCGCGGCGTGCGCACCAATCAGCTCGGCATCCAGCAGCTCTCCAACCTGCTTTCGCCCAAGGGTATCCAGGTCTACGGCTTCGACCTGCCGCTCTGGCAAGGCGAGGAGGCCTGCCTGCACCTGATGTCGGTGATCAGCCCGCTCGCCGACGATCTGGCGCTGGTCTATGCGCCCCTCCTGCCGGTCGCCTTCCACCAGATGCTGCGCGAACGGGGCATTCGGCTGGTCGAGGGCGACGCCGACGAATTCTTCGCCTCGAATGGGCTCAGCCTCAACGTCCTGCCGACCGCGCCGCGCCAGGTTATCGCCGTTGCCGGTTTTCCGAAGACGGCGGCTGCCATGCAGGCCGCTGGCTGTACGGTCTCGACATTCGAGGCCGATGCGCTGTGCATTGCCTGCGAGGGCGGCCCGACCTGCCTCACACGCCCGGTGCTAAGACAATGACGACCATCGGCGAAGCGCTCATCACCTTGCTCGAAGCGCACGGCGTCGACACAGTCTTCGGCATTCCCGGCGTACACACGGTCGAGCTCTATCGCGGGCTTGCGCGGTCGAAGATCCGTCACGTCACGCCGCGCCACGAGCAGGGCGCCGGCTTCATGGCTGACGGCTATGCGCGCGCCAGCGGCAGGCCGGGCATCGCCTTCGTCATCACCGGGCCGGGGCTGACCAACACCATCACCGCCATGGGCCAGGCGCGCGCCGATTCGGTGCCGATGCTGGTAATCTCGGGCGTCAACGCCACACCGACGCTGGGCAAAGGCCTTGGCCATCTGCATGAACTGCCGGACCAGCGCGGCATGATGGAGAAGGTGGCGCTGTTTTCGCACCGTGTCACCGAGGCCGGCGAACTGCCCGGCGTGCTCGCCCGCGCCTTTGCACTGTTTTCATCCTCGCGTCCGGGTCCGGTGCATATCGAGATCCCGACCGATGTCATGAGCCTGCCTGCCAACGGCATCGTGCCGCTGCTGCGGAATTCAGCGCCGCCCGAGCCGGATGTGGCGGCGATTGCCGGGGCGGCAAGGCTATGCGCGTCTGCCCGCCGGCCGCTTATCCTGGCCGGCGGCGGCGCCAAAGCGGCCGAAGCACCGTTGCAGCGCCTTGCCGAGAGGTTGGGAGCGCCGGTCGTCCAGACCGCCAATGCGCGCGGCCTGCTCTATCGCCATCCGCTTGGCGTGCCGGCCAGTCCCAGCCTGAAGGCGGTGCGTGCGCTGATGGCCGGCGCCGATCTGGTCATTGCCGCCGGCACCGAATTCGGTCCGACCGACTATGATGGCTATGGCGACGGCGGTTTTGTCCTGCCTGCCAATCTGATCCGTATCGACATCGGCGCCGACCAGCTTGCCCGCCGGCCGGCCCGGATTTCGATCCAGGCCGATTGCGGTGCAGCGCTCGAGGCGCTGCGTGCCGAACTCGGCACGGGCCAGGCGCAATCGGTCGACGGCGCCGCTCGCGCCGCCGCGACGCGGCAAGCGGCCTTTGCCGAGATCGGCCCGGCTATGCAGGCGCAACTGCGCGCCGTCGAGACGATCCGCGATGCGCTGCCTGGCGCGATCATCGTCGGCGATTCGACCCAGCCGGTCTACGCCGCCAACCTCTATTACGATCATGACCGGCCGGGCGGCTGGTTCAACGCGGCCACCGGCTTCGGCGCGCTTGGCTATGGCCCGGCGGCGGCGATCGGCGCCGTCCTTGCCAGGCCTGAGGCGCCGGTCGTTTGCCTCACCGGCGACGGCGGCTTCCAGTTCACCCTGCCGGAACTGGGCGCCGCGCTCGACGCTGCGGCACCGGTGATCTTCGCCGTCTGGAACAATCGCGGCTACCGCGAGATCGAAACCTCGATGCTCGACGTCGGCGTCGAGCCGGTCGGCGTCTCCCCGGCACCGCCGGATTTCTGCAAATTGGCCGAAGCCTACGGCATTGCCGCTGAGCGGATTTCCGGCGCCGGCGGCTTGGCGGACGCGCTTGGGCGCGCGCGGGCGACTGGACGACCTTACGTCATAGAGATTTCGGTTGAGTGATCGCGCGAAAGGCGCGACCTTCCGGATCGGCGGCGCGCAATGACGGAGCGGTCGAATATGACGGAAACACTGGACGGCAGACATATCGTGGTGACCGGCGGCACCGGTGCCCTTGGCGGCGCGGTCGTAGGGAACCTGCTGGAGCAGGGCGCGATCTGCCATGTGCCCAACGCTCACGCTGCCGCGCCTGCACATTTCCCTTTCCCGACGCATGACCGCGTCAGGCTGGCGCATAACGTCGACCTCGCCGACCCTGCCAAGGTCGACGCCTTCTATGCCAGCGTTCCGAATTTATGGGCATCGGTGCATCTGGCCGGCGGCTTCACCGCCGCGCCGGTCGAGAAGATCGAGCCCGCCTCCTTCGCCGAGATGATGGACACCAACGCCCGCACCACCTTCCTGTGCTGCCGCGCGGCGATACGCTCGATGCTGGAATCTTCCATGCCGGGCCGCATCGTCAATGTCACCGCGCGAGCCGGGCTCGACCCGCGGCGCGGCTCCGGCAAGGTGGCCTACGCCGCCGCCAAGGCGGCAGTCGCCGCGATGACCGTGGCAATGGCCGAAGAGCTGAAGGGCAACGGCATCCTGGTCAACGCCGTGGCGCCCTCGACGCTCGACACGCCGGCCAACCGGGCTGACATGCCGAACGCAGATTTCAGCAGATGGGTCAGCCTTGAAGCGGCCGCCGAGGCCATTGCCTATCTCGCCTCGCCGGCCAACATGGCCATCAGCGGCACGCTGGTGCCGCTTTACGGCAGGGCCTGAGCCTACGGTCCGTCGCAAAGGTCACAAGCAAAAGCCCCGCCGGATCGTTCCGGCGGGGCCTTTTTGTTTCGTTTATAACCCGCGCGAGGCGCGGTATTGGCTTAGCTGCCCTGCTTCTTCAGCGCGGCGCCAAGGATGTCGCCCAGCGAAGCGCCGGAATCGGTCGAACCGTATTGGGCGACCGCCTCCTTCTCTTCGGCGATTTCCAGCGCCTTGATCGAGACCTGCAGTTTGCGGGTCTTCTTGTCGAAGGCGATGACGCGGGCGTCGACCTTCTGGCCGACGGTGAAGCGCTCCGGGCGCTGCTCGTCGCGGTCACGGCTGAGGTCGGAGCGCTTGATGAAAGTCTCGATGCCGCTGTCGACCAGCCGCACTTCCAGACCGCCATCCTTCACGCCGATAACCTCGCAGGTGACGACTGCGTTCTTGCGCAGTTCGCCCGACGTCGCTGCTTCGCCGACCGTATCCTTGGCCAGCTGCTTGATGCCGAGCGAGATGCGTTCCTTGTCGATGTCGACGTCGAGCACCTGCGCCTTGACCATGTCGCCGCGATTGTACTCCTCGATCACCTGCTCGCCCGGACGGGTCCAGTCGAGGTCGGAAAGGTGGACCATGCCGTCGACGTCGCCTTCGAGGCCGATAAACAGGCCGAACTCGGTCTTGTTCTTGACCTCGCCCTCAACCTGGCTGCCGACCGGATGGCTGCGCGCGAAGGCTTCCCACGGGTTCTCCAGCGTCTGCTTGAGGCCGAGCGAGATACGGCGCTTGGCCGGATCGACTTCGAGCACCACAACGTCGACTTCCTGCGTTGTCGACAGGATCTTGCCCGGATGCACGTTCTTCTTGGTCCACGACATTTCCGAAACGTGGATGAGGCCTTCGATGCCCGGCTCCAGCTCGACGAATGCGCCGTAGTCGGTGATGTTGGTGACGGTACCCTTGATCTTCTTGCCGATCGGGAACTTGGTGCCGATCTCGGACCACGGATCGCTCTCGAGCTGCTTCATACCGAGCGAGATGCGGTGGGTTTCCTGGTTGATGCGGATGATCTGCACCTTGACCGTCTGGCCGATATTGAGGATTTCGGTCGGATGGTTGACGCGGCGCCATGCCATGTCGGTCACGTGCAGCAGCCCATCGATGCCGCCGAGGTCGACGAACGCACCATAGTCGGTGATGTTCTTGACGACGCCTTCGACTACCTGGCCCTCTTCGAGGTTCTGCACGATTTCCGAACGCTGTTCGGCGCGGCTTTCCTCGAGCACGGTGCGGCGCGACACCACGATGTTGCCGCGGCGGCGATCCATCTTGAGGATCTCGAAGGGCTGCGGGTTGTGCATCAGCGGCGAGACGTCGCGGATCGGGCGGATGTCGACCTGGCTGCGCGGCAGGAAGGCCACGGCGCCGTCGAGGTCGACGGTGAAGCCGCCCTTGACCTGGTTGAAGATGACGCCTTCGACGCGTTCGCCCTTGGTGAACTTCTCTTCGAGACGTACCCAGCTCTCTTCGCGGCGGGCCTTCTCACGCGACAGCATGGCTTCGCCAAGCGCATTTTCGATACGCTCGACATAGACCTCGACCGTGTCGCCGACCTTGAGCGTCGTGTCCTTGCCCTTGACGCCGAATTCCTTCAGCGGCACGCGGCCTTCGACCTTGAGGCCGACGTCGATGATAGCCATGTCCTTCTCAATGGCAGTGATGATGCCCTTGACGACCTGGCCTTCGCCGGAATGGCCGGCGGAAAATGATTCTTCGAGCAGGCTCGCGAAATCATCGCGAGTGGGATTTGCAACTGACATAGTTTCTCCTGGAATGCCCCGCATCTGTCGCGGGGCGGGCGCCGTGGGTTAGCGTTGCGTTGGCCTGCCGGCGTTCCGGGCAAACAGCCCTTGGCCGCCCTTGAGCGGCAATTCCGGCGCATGAAGAATGCTGGCAGGCTGGTTCACGCCCAATATGGGAATTCTTTTGGTCGCCGGCAATCGGCGGCGGCAGGAAAACCCGGCTCAGGCTTCGTTTCTCTTAGCCAGGACGTCGTCGATGATCGCCCGAGCTGCCAGAAACGCGGCCTCTATAGCCATTTCCGACGTGTCGAGCAAGTGCGCGTCGACGGCCGGCTTCAAGGGCGAGTCCGCGCGGCCCATGTCGCGCTCGTCGCGGCGCACGATATCGGCAAGGATTTCGTCGAAATTGGCGGTGCCGCCGATGCTCTCGATTTCATCCAGCCGCCGCTTTGCCCGCACCTCGGCACTGGCCGTGACATAGAGCTTTACGTCGGCATCGGGACAGACGACGGTGCCGATGTCGCGGCCGTCGAGCACCGCGCCAGGCGGTGTTCTTGCGAAGTCACGCTGTTTCTCTACCAGGATGCGCCGCACCGACGGGATCACTGCCACTTTCGAAGCCGCCTCGCCAACGGCGTGTGCCGAAAGCACTGCGCGGTCGAGCTTTGCCGGATCGACCTGCCGGGCCGCGGTTTCAGCGGCCGAAACATTGTCGAGCGGCAGGCCGAGCCGGAGCAGTGCATGCGCCACCGCGCGATAGGTAAGGCCGGTGTCGAGCAGGTTCAGCCGGTAGTGATCAGCGAGCCGGCGGGCGAGCGTGCCCTTGCCGGCGCCGGCCGGGCCGTCGATGGCGATGCTGAAGGGGGTGCTCATCGGCTGCCTGCCGCCTTTGTCCGCTTGGCAACAGGCCACCGCGCCTTCGTCATCCCAGGGCGCAGCGATCGCGTAGCGGAGCGAAGACCCTGGGATCCATGCCGTAACGTCAGCCGAAGAATGCTGTGAACCAGAATTCTGCACCGTTGCGATGCTCTGACGTCACGGCATGGATCCTGGGGTCTTCGCCGCGTCGCTTCGCTCTTTGCTTCGCCCCAGGATGACGAAGGGAAGGATGTTGGCGCCCAATCTCCAAGGTTTGCGATTGCCATCAACTGTCACTCGATCTCCGCCCCCAGCCCCTTCATCAGCCCCATGAATTCCGGAAAGCTCGTAGCAATCATCGCCTGGTCGTCGATGGTCACAGGTTTTTCCGTCGCCAGCCCCATCACCAGAAAACTCATGGCGATGCGGTGGTCGAGATGGGTCTGGACGATGGTGCCCTTCCCGTTGGGGTGTTGGCCGAGGCCCTTGCCGCCGGGTTTTCCGCGCACCGCGAGCGAAGCCTCGCCCTCGGTGCAGTCGACGCCGTTGAGCGTTAGCCCGTTGGCAACCGCCGACAGCCGGTCGGATTCCTTCACCCGAAGCTCTTCCAGCCCGAGCATCAGCGTTTCGCCCTCGGCGAAGCTGGCCGCCACGGCAAGCACCGGATACTCGTCGATCATGGTCGGCGCTCGTTCGGGCGGCACGGTGACGCCCTTCAGCTCGGAATAGCGCACGCGCAGGTCGGCGACGTCCTCGCCGCCTTCGTTGCGCGGGTCGATTATATCG
Source organism: Mesorhizobium sp. M0136 (assembly GCF_040322515.1). Taxonomy (NCBI): domain Bacteria; kingdom Pseudomonadati; phylum Pseudomonadota; class Alphaproteobacteria; order Hyphomicrobiales; family Phyllobacteriaceae; genus Mesorhizobium; species Mesorhizobium sp. M0136. The sequence continues at coordinate 88,182 of NZ_JAMYTP010000022.1, read as the reverse complement.
ATGCGCGCGCCCATTTCCTGCAGCGTCAACAGAAGTCCGGTGCGGGTCGGGTTCATCAGCACGTTTTCGATTGTAATGTCCGAGCCCGGCACGATCAGCGCCGCCACCAGTGGAAAGCCCGCCGAGGAGGGGTCGCCTGGCACCGCGATGGTCTGCCCGGTGAGCTTGCCCTGGCCTTCGATGAAAATGTGGCGCACGCCGCGCTCGTCGGTCTCGACCGACAGATTGGCGCCGAATCCCTTGAGCATCTTTTCGGTGTGATCGCGCGTCATCACCGGCTCGATGACGGTGGTGATGCCCGGCGTGTTCAGCCCAGCCAGCAGCACCGCCGACTTGACTTGTGCCGATGCCATCGGCACGCGGTAGGTGATCGGCGCGGCGTGTTTGGGCCCGTGCAGCGTGATCGGCATGCGGTCGCCAGGCGTCGCCTTCAGCACCTGCACGCCCATCTGGCGCAGCGGCTCGAGCACGCGGCCCATCGGCCGGCCGGACAGCGAGGCGTCGCCGATGAAGGTGGTTTCCATGTCATAGGTGCCGACCAGGCCCATGGTGAGGCGGGAGCCCGTGCCGGCATTGCCGAAATCGAGTGGGCCTTCCGGCTGCAGCAGCGCGCCATTGCCGGTGCCGCGGATCACCCACTCGGTGCCATGCTTCTCGATATGAGCGCCCATCGCCTTCATGGCAGCGCCCGTACGCATTACGTCCTCGCCTTCCAGCAGCCCGGTGATGCGGGTTTCGCCAGAGGCCAGGCCACCGAACATGAACGAGCGGTGCGAGATCGACTTGTCGCCCGGCACCCGTGCCGCACCTGAAAGGCCAGATGATTTGCGGGCGGTGGCCTGTTTCGGGGCAGCAGCGTGCGACATGGTTCTTTCCTGGAAACGCCGGCGCCCGGCTATTTTCTTCTGGTTTGCGCGGTCTCCTATCATGGCGGACCGAAATGGTCATCCCCTTGGTACGCAGGCCTTCGAATTCACGCTTTTTGGGACGCCGGCTTTTCGCTTTGACAGCGCCGTAAACTCTGGTTAAGGGGACCAAACTTTCATCGACGAGGCTTGCTGTGGCAAAACCCGAACTTGGCACCAAACGCATCGACCCGGAGACAGGTCGAAAATTCTATGACTTGAACAAGGACCCGATCGTCTCGCCTTACACGGGCAAGAGCTATCCGCGCTCCTATTTCGAAGAGGGCAAGATCGCCGCCCTCGAGGAAGAAGAGGAAGTTGCCGAAAAGGAAGTGGACGCCGAGGAGGAAGAGGGCGTCGAGGTCGTCTCGCTCGAAGAGGCGGACGAGGACGCCAAGGCCGACGAGCTTCCCGATCTCGCCGATGACGAGGACGACGTCGACCTTGGCGATGATGAGGATGACACATTCCTCGCCGACGAGGAGGAAGAAGACGACGACGTTGCCGACATGATCGGCGTCGGCGACGACGACGACGAAGTCTGAGCGAACCGCATTCGCCGGCTTTCGCCGCGCCGCCTAGAAAAAGCGGTCGTTGAAGGCTTGATATTGACTTAAGGCGGGGTTAGAAGCCGCCTGCACGAACGGCGCGGTCTAGAAACCGCGCCGGATCTCTTCGCCGGAAACGGCGCCGGCGAACTGCCGGAGTGGGGCCATAGCTCAGTTGGGAGAGCGCTTGAATGGCATTCAAGAGGTCGTCGGTTCGATTCCGATTGGCTCCACCAGTTCTCTTCGCGAAAATCAGCAGAACGGCCGCCGGTCCCGGGCTGGCCGCCATCTGTCGCGGACCTAGCTGAGACAAAATGTATGGCTAGCCGACCTCGGCTCGCCGTCCATCTAAAATGGTGAGCCCGTGCCCGGTCTGGACCAGGCAGCGGGCTGAAACGACCGCTGAGCAAAACTCCGTTACTTGTTGCAGTTCTGCATATCTGACGTCATGGCGCCGCTTGGGGTGTTGTTGTCGGTGTCGTTGCCTGCCGTATCCTTGCAGCGGTCCCCCATACCGTTTGTCTGCGGCGTGGTGGCGTTCGTTGCATTCGGATCGATCTGGTTCGGCGTAGTGGTACTGGTCCCGTTGTTGCCGCTGTTGCCGGCGGTGCCCGTGTCGACGCCGGTATTGCCGTTCATACCAGTTCCGCCAGTTCCCGAACCGGTTGATTGTGCCATGGCAGATGTGGCCAGGCCGATAGCAAGTAGGGATGCAGAGAGAATTTTCATCATCTTAGTGTCTCCATCGAGTTGCATCGCTGGATCGCGATCTATACCCAACGAGAGTTTTTCCAGGATGTTCCGTTCGACAGAAATAGTGATCGATACAGTCATTATGAGAGCTTTGTTGTTCGTCGTTTCGTGAATGGCGCCACGACAGTGGGTAAAAGGCGTGCCGCAAGCCGGTGTGTTGCCGGAAGCGCCAGCACCAGCGGCTCGTCGGGCAGGCCATGGACGATCAGCTCCGGGGTCGAGAGCGGGGATGCAGCACGCCGAGGTCGATCTCGCTGGCGGCGAGTGCTCTTTCCAGCAATGGCGAATTCATCCCGATGAGATCCACCTCGATCTCCGGATAACGGCTGCGAAACATCCGCACCGCCTCCTTATCGAATCGAAACGGCCCGTTTCATTCCAATCCTGTGCGATCCCCTGATCGTCAGCAGCATCCAGCCTGTGCGCAACACGGAGCGTCGGCCATGGCGCGCTCGACGGGCTGTGATGCGGTTGATAAGCCCTCTCCTTAAGGAGAGTTGAAGACATGACGGTTGCGATCGAGATGGGCCACACGAGCGCAGGCGCCCCGGCGGCGCTGGATCTTGAAGAACTGCTGGCGACGCGCCTTTTGGTGCAGGGCAATTCGGGCTCCGGCAAGTCCCACCTGCTGCGCCGGCTCTTGGAGCAGAGTGCGCCCTGGGTGCAGCAGACGATCATCGATCCCGAAGGCGACTTCGTGACACTGGGCGACCGTTTTGGCCATCTGGTGATCGACGCCGAGGAGCATACCGAGCGCGGCCTGCAGAGCGCCGGCGAGCGGGCGCGCATCCACCGCGTCTCCACGGTGCTTAATCTCGAGGGGCTCGACGCCGAGAACCAGATGCGGCGCGCCGCCGCCTTCCTCGGCGGACTTTTCGAGGTCGCCCGCGATCACTGGTATCCGATGCTGGTGGTGGTGGACGAGGCGCAGCTGTTCGCGCCGGCGGTTGCCGGCGAGGTTTCGGACGAGGCGCGCAAGCTCTCTCTCGGCGCCATGACCAACCTGATGTGCCGTGGCCGCAAACGCGGGCTGGCCGGGATCATCGCCACCCAGCGGCTGGCCAAGCTTGCCAAGAACGTCGCCGCCGAGGCTTCCAATTTCCTCATGGGCCGGACCTTTCTCGATATCGACATGGCGCGCGCCGCCGACCTGCTCGGCATGGAGCGGCGCCAGGCGGAAGCCTTTCGCGACCTCGAGCGCGGGCAGTTCATGGCGCTCGGCCCGGCGCTGTCGCGCCGTCCGCTCGGCTTGCGCATCGGCCCGACCGATACAAGCCCGCGCAACGCGACGCCGCGCCTGATGCCGCTGCCGGAATCGGGACTGGAGGACGCGCGCGCGATCATCCTGGCGGCCCCGCCGCCCGAAACCGTCCGGCCGCAGCGCCGGTCGTCGCCGGACCTGCTCGATCAGCTGATGGCGGCAAAATCGGCGGCGCTGGAAATCCGCCCCGAAGCGGTGGAGCCGCCGATCAGCGCCGAGGACTTGGCGGAGCGGCGCGAGCGTGTCGACCGGGTGCTGCGCGCTGTGCTGGCGCAACCCGACGCGGGCTTCCGTGTCATCGGCGTGCTCTATCAGGAGTTCGTGGTCCGCTGCCGCATAGAGGGCCTCGCCTCGGTCGTGCCGGACCTGCCCGCGTTCCGCCGCATGCTGACGCGCGCCCGCGCCGGCCTCGGCTCCGACATGGCCGACGATGACGCCTGGCAAGATGTCTCGGCGCGCGCCTCGCTGCTGCCCGAGGATATGCAGGGCGTGTTCATGATGATCGCCCGCGCGGCCAAGGAGGGGTGGCCCTGCCCGAGCGACGCGGCGATCGCCCGCGCCTATGGCTCGCACTCGCTGCGCCGCGCCCGGCGCCTGCTGACCTATATCGAGGAGCAGGGGCTGATCGTCTGCCAGCTGGATGGGGTTGGCCGGCGGACGGTGACGCTTGTCGAACTGGCCTGGGCGACGGCGCCGGGCGATCCGAATGCCGAGGAGGCGGAGCAGGGCAGTTTGGCGCTGTGAGGCGGCGGCCGAGCGCGCAAGGGGAATGCCACGCATCAAGGCGATGTATGACTAAGCGGCAGGTACAGCGCCGAGTCTTTTTTTGCGCAGATAGGGCCTCGCCGGCCCGCCACAGCTCTTCTGCCCGGTCTTCATCACACGACGACGATTGGCGCGACGCAGATACGCCTATTGTAAGTTGTTCGACGCTACAGCACTCCTGCCGACGGCGCTTTACATATCTTGTAAATCACCCGCGGGTCGGTTTTCTAATGAAGAGATCAGCCCCGATCAACTGACGAAGAACAAGAAATACGGCAGGACTATAGCGCAAATATCCGCAGAAACTATGCTGCCGCCGCCGATTACCCCCTTCGGTGCGTTCTGTTGACATATCCTGCTTCTGGAGAGATGGTAAGATACTACGCGGCGGCCCTTTTTTCCGAAGATTTTATTCTGCAGCTTTATCAAAGGAGTGGGCAATGCGTTTGTCTCGATCGCGCCGACTTATGGCCATCGCCTTGACGGCAATTGCAGCCGTTCCCTCTCATGGGCATGCCGAGGACAAGCTGCTGACGGAAGCGGTGCAGTTCAACGGTACGATCCTGTATCTCTCCACCAAGGTGCCTGGCCTGATCTTCGGCGCCGTGCGCAACGGCGAGACGGCCTTGGCCGGTTTCGGCAAGATTGCCGACGGGAGTGAAAAAGTGCCCGACGGCGACACAATGTTCCGCATCGCGTCCGTGAGCAAAGTGTTCTGCGGCAGCGTGCTTTCCTCGCTGGCGATCGACGGCAAGGTACAGCTCACCGACCGGCTGCAGGATCGCCTTGGCTGGGACGTCACGCTCCCGGAGAAGGATGGCCGCGCCCTCCGCCTGATCGATCTCGTCGCGCAAGCTTCCGGCCTTCCGCGGGAGGTGCCAGTGGCCGAGCCGCCCCCCTCCGACCCCTTCTCTACGAACACCAAAGAGGCGCAGATTGCCGCCCTCAAGGACAATCCGCTGCTCTTCGCGCCGGGCACCGCCGTTCTCTATTCGAACTTCGGATACGACCTCCTCGGAGCGGCGCTCGCGAATGTCTCTGGAAAGCCTTATGCCGAGGTCCTGCGGGAGCGTGTCCTCGATCCTCTCGGCATGAAAGACACGGTTTTCAACCCAAGACCGGAGGACCAGCCGCGCCTGATGCAGGGCCATAACTTCGACGGCAGCGCCATGCCCATCGTGCCGACGAGCACAGCCATGGAGTGCGCCGGTGGATTGTACTCGACCGCGGACGACCTGCTGCGCTGGATGAACTGGCATGTCGACAACAAGCCTTCCGCGGCCGACGCCGAGTTCCGCCTTTTGAACCACGCGGCTTTTTTGTACCGGGACGGGCTCGCGTCGGTGGTGGGGCTGGATGACGGCGGCCCGATGGACGCCATGGGTCTCGGATGGGTCATCATGCTCCCCAACGAGCATCGCCCGCTCATCCTCCAGAAGAGCGGCGGCCTGCAAGGGATGTTTCTCTATGTTGCGATTGCACCGACACGCGGCGTCGGCGCTTTCTTCGTCATGAACGAATTCAATGCCGCCGGCTTCATGGCGGGGGTCAAGACGACGAACGATCTCGTCGCAGAGATCGCTCCACGCTGATTTTCGCGCTGATCAGGGGGAACGTGCGCGATGATTAACGCTGTGGAGAGGCCTGACGGACGGCATGTTTCGTGGCAAGGCAAGCGCGACACCGGCTGGCCGACCGCTTAGCTATCCCCTCCTGAGGACGACCTTTGCCGGCGCCCGACCCGCTTCATCGCTGCTCACGGCCTGCTCAAGCGGCGGCCAAGGTTCTGCCTCTCGCCTCTTGGATTGGGGTGGTTTAGGCGAAAACTGACGTCGCTCAACATCAGCAAAGCGCCATATCCGGACCTTGCCAGTGATGCCGTGAATGTTAAGTCTCGGCTCCGATGCGGACGTTCCGCCCGAGTTCAAAGACTGACTGCGACCGTTCTGTGGCCTTCGCATCGACAGCGCCAATAGGCTGCCTCCCACATCCTACCCCTTGCGTCCATGGGAGGGTCGTTGTGAACCAAGCCCTACTGCCCGGGCTTGTAGGAAAGCCGATCCAGCGCGTCTCGAAGCGCGGTGGCAGCATCGTCACGCTCGTCAGCGGACATCAGCTCCGGTTCAAGTTCCAGACTGAAGTGCGGCAGCTCGGTTCGAACGGCGCGACAAGCGCCCGCTAGATTGGCCTTCAGATCGATGACGCGGTAGGTGGCGACGGGATAGGCGATCCCCTTGACCTGGACGTGCCCCATCTCCTCACAGTCGATCATGTCCTTCACTTGCGCAAACGTCTCGTAGGAAATGAGGACGGTCCCCGGTGGCGCCTCCTGTTCCAGGCGCGAGGCGAGATTCACGGCGCCGCCGATTATCGTGTAATCCATCCGGTCCTCGCTGCCGAAGTTACCGACAGTGCAGTAGTCGGTATGGATGCCGATGCGGCAGCGCAGCGGTGTCTCAATTCCAATGTCACGCCAGATTTCGGCAAGTTCGCTCATCCGCTTTTGCATGGTGAGAGCCATCTGCACACACGCCAGCGCGTCCTCCTTGACGCCGCGCGTCTCAGGGTCGCCGAAAAACATCAGAATCGCGTCGCCGACATATTTGTCGATCGTCGCGCCGTGATCCGAAGCAATTTTCGACATTTCCGTCAGATAGTGATTGAGGAGCTGGGTGAGATCCTCGGATTCCATTTTGTCAGTGGTCTCGGTAAAGCCGGCGATATCGGAGAAGCATATTGTCAGTTTCTTCCGCTGGCTGGCGATTCTAACGTCCTGGCGGCCGGCGAATATCGAGCTGTACACTTGCGGCGCCAGGTATTTGGCCAGCTTGCTGGAAAGCGCCTCTAGGGCCGCGGACTTCTCGGCGAGGTTCTCCTCCCTTTGCTTCAGCTCGGTGATGTCCGAATAGACGGCGACCGTGCCGCCGGCGCTGATCCGCCGCTCGCTGATCATGATCCATCGGCCGTCGCCTCGCCGCTGCACCCATGGTTCGCCAGGATTGCGGTGTCGCCACAGGCGCTCGGCAACCCACTCGTCGACCCGCCCCTCGGCGTCCCTGATGTAGCCGCGCTCGGCGGATCGGCGAATGATCTCCTCGAATGCTGTGCCAGGGGTTAGCTCGGTCTCCAGGCCAGCGTAAAGCAGTTCGCGGTAGCGGCTGTTGCTTAGGACAAGCCGGTCCTCTCTGTCATAGAGAGCGAAACCTTCGGAAATGCTTTCGATGGCATCGACTAGCCGCTGACGCGCTTCTGCAACGTCGCGCAGGTTCTTTTCCTCGACCTCGACAGCAGTATCCCGGAAGAGCTTCAGCGCTTGGGCCATGCGCCCGATTTCGTCGCTGCCCGCCGCCGGCAGCGGCGCATGAAGGTCGCCTCCCGCAATCGCGAGCATGCCTTGGCTCACGGCCCCCAGTCGGGCGAGGAGGCTGCGGTCGACATAGAGCCAGACAACCAGAACCGAACTCAGGAGGCTGAGGAAGGCGGAGCCGAGCACAACCGCGGTGCCGTAGCGCTGGACGAGCGCGGCTTCGCGACCGGACGCAGCGATCTCCTGGTCTGCCATGGCGACCAGGCGATCGACGCCAGCGGTGAGATTGCGCGACAGTCGATTGTTCTCGGCCAGAAGCCTTTCGCCCTGTGCCAGGACAGCAAACTCGTCCTCCCGCGCCTTGGGGATGCTGTCCTCGCCGTCGGTCAAACCCTTGAACTCGTCGACACGCTGCCGGAAGCGGGTCCGCAGCTTTTCGTCGATCTCCGTGGAAACCTTTTCAAGAGCAGTGAGCGAACGGCGTAGCGGAAAAAGGATCAACGCCAGGTCGCCCGGCATCGGCGCGTTCGCGACCTTTACCAGCGCGTCGTTGACTGCCGAGATCTCCAGCTGCGCCTTCTGCTGGGGGATGTAGGCCGCAATCGCCTGGACCAGCTCGGCCATCGCCGCTGCGCGTCGATCGGGCGCCAGCGACGAGTCGGCCGCGACCGCCCGCCATTGCGGGAGCCTGGAATCCATTACTAGGATGCCGGTGGCGACAAGGCGCTGGGCTCCGGTCGTCGTCGCGGCGAGGCGGTTCAGGAGCTCCTCCTTGCGGGCGACCACGTCGAGCCGGGCGACAACAAGAGAGTCGAGCTCCTTCAGGTTGCGCCTCAGAACAATCGCGGCTTCCTCGATCTCGGCCAAATGCACTGTGCCCAGCGTGGCATCCCGGAGGTCCGTGCGCAGGGCCTCGAGGCGGGACATCTCGAGCGCGACGGCAGCCGACACCTCGCTGTGCTGAGCCCTGCTTGTCGCTGCCAGCACCGATGGCGCGGCAGCAGCGACCCGTTCGGCCTGACGCGACAGCTGGAGGGAGGCGAGCGCCGACGGCACTCGATCCGTGGTAATTCGGTCGACGACGTCGCCAACCTGGAGGAAGGCATAAAGCGCCGCAGCGGTTGCCAGCACCGCAAGGGCGCTGATCCCGAAAAAGGCGAGCAACAGCCGGCCGCGTATGCCGAGGCGTTCAAGCATCTCGGCGAGTCGGAACAGTCCGGCCACACTGGTCTGCATCAGACTAGACATCTCAGCCGGCACGCCGGCGATCAGCGAACCTTATTCAACCGGCACGTATTCCCCGCCGCGCCAGACGTACCAAACCCAGCTCTGTTTCGTGAGGTCGCCCTTGTCGTCGAAATCGACCCGGCCGATGACGGTGTCGAATTCCTGTTCGTGCAGTGCCGCAATGACGGCCTTCGGCTCCAGCGAACCTGCCTTCGAGACTGCCTGGGCCCAAACCTGGACCGCGCAGTAGCTCAACAGCGTGTAGCCCGCGGGTTCGAAATTCTCCGCACGGAACTGCTCAACGACCGCGGCCGCTTCTGGGCTTCGCCTCGGGTCCGCCGGGAACGTGAAGAGGGTCCCCTCCGCCGCGGGCCCGGCGATCAGGGCAAATTCCTCAGTCGCCAAAGCATCTCCGGATATGAGCTGAACCGTGTAGCCACTGTCGTGTGCAGCGCGAGCAATCAGCGCAACCTCGGCATGATACCCACCCACATATAAGGCGGAGACGCCGGCGGTCTGCAACGCAGCGACCTCGGCCGAATAGTCGTCCTTCCCGGGAATGTATGCGTCGTAAACGGCCTTAGTCACGCCCCGCTTGTTCAGCTGCTTCCTGGTCTCGTCGGCGAGACCCTTCCCATAGGTCGAGTTGTCGTGGAGGATCGCAATCTTCTTGTTGCCCCAGTGATCGGCAAGGTAGTTGCCGGCGATGAAACCTTGCGCGTCGTCGCGGCCAATGGTGCGAAAGACATTGGCACGGCCCTGTTCGGTCAGCTGCGGATTGGTCGAGCCTGGGGATATCTCAACGACGCCCGCCTCCTCGTACACTTTTGATGCGGGGATCGAGGCCCCGGAGCAATAATGCCCGACGACGAGCACGACCCCGTCAGCCACCAGCTTCTTGGCGGCCGCCACAGCTTGCTCGGGATCGCAGAAGTCGTCGACCGAGATGAGCCTCACCTTCTGGCCGAGCACGCCGCCCGCCGTGTTGACGTCGGCCACTGCCATCTCCGCGCCGCGCTGTCCCTGCTCGCCGATCCAGGCAAGCCGTCCTGTCATCGCAGCCGAGACCCCGACCAGCACCTCCGCCCGCGCGGAACTTAATACGGCCGCGAGAACTGCGATCGCTATGGCGATGATGCGGTGCATGCGTGCATCCTCTGTCGGTAGCTTACGCCAATCCCGCCAGAGCCGACAGCCCCTTCGGCAAGCGCGGCTGTCTCGGGCTGTTATTGCAGCGCACACCCAATTTGGCGAAGCCATCATACACTGGAATGGCGTGTCATAACTCGTTCGCTGAGGTCGGAATCGCGCACGCGTTGGGCACGCCATAGGTCAGGCCGGTGCCGAGTCAGGCCAGGAAGGCCGGGATCTTGGCGCCTGAGGCGATCACCTACGCTGGTAAGACCCGCAGTCAGCCAGTGCCGATCAGGCGGGTGCCGGTGCCCGCGGCGTCAAGTCCGTCGCGCCGGCCGTCGCGTCCAGTGCCCCAGGCGGCCTGTCGGCTTTGTTTCCGTGAATCTCGCTATGCCGCATTGCACAATCGCCTCGCCTGCGCAAAATGCGGCATGATCCGCAAATCCCTCACTGTCCTGGTGATCGATGAAAACCACATCCGCGCTTCCATAATCGAAGCGGGACTGCGGGAGGCCGGGCATCAGCAGGTCACGGTCATCCACGACGTCGCCGGCATAGCGCGGCGAATCGCCGAGATCGAACCCGACGTCATCGTCATCGATCTCGAAAATCCCAACCGCGACATGCTCGAAAACATGTTCCAGCTTTCGCGCGTGGTGAAGCGGCCGATCGCCATGTTCGTCGACCGCTCGGACCAAGCGTCGATTGAGGCAGCGGTGGAAGCCGGGGTGTCGGCCTATGTCGTCGACGGCCTGCGCCAGGAGCGGGTCAAGCCGATCCTCGACATGGCGATCAGCCGCTTCAACGCCTTCTCGCGCATGGCGCGCGAACTGGAAGAGGCCCGCAGCGAGTTGGAGAGCCGCAAGGTGATCGATCGCGCCAAGGGCATCCTGATGAAGTCGCGCGGCCTGTCGGAGGACGCGGCCTACACGCTGCTGCGCAAGACAGCCATGAACCAGAACCGCAAGATCGCCGAAATCGCGCAGAGCCTGGTGACGGCGGCAGGGCTTCTGGATCCCGAGGAGAGTTGAGAATGGCGGCCGAGCACCGGATCAATGTTGGCTTCATGCCGCTCTTCGACAGCGCCATCCTTGTCGCGGCGAAGGAAATCGGCTTCGCCCTACGTGAAGGCATCGACCTGACGCTCAACCGGGAAACGTCCTGGGCCAACATCCGCGACCGCATCGCCATCGGCCATTTCGACCTGGCGCATATGCTGGGGCCGATGCCGATCGCCTGCAATCTGGGGCTGACGCCGCTCGCCTCCGACACCGTCGTGCCGTTCTCGCTCGGCCTCGGCGGCAATTGCGTGACGGTTTCTAACGCCGTCTGGGCCGGCATGGCCGCGCACGGCGCCCAACCCGATCTCGATCCGGCGCGGGCCGGCAAGGCGTTGGGCGCGCTGATCCGCGAAAGGGCGAATGGCGGCGGCGATCCGCTGCGCTTCGCCGTCGTCCATCCGCATTCCGGGCACAATTACGAACTGCGCTACTGGCTCGCCGCCTGCGGCATCGACCCGTCGCGTGAAATCGAAATCGTCATCGTGCCGCCGCCATTCATGGCCGACGCGCTCGCCGCCAGCAGGATCGACGGCTACTGCGTCGGCGAACCCTGGAACAGCGCCGCGGTCGTCGCCGGCACCGGCCATATCGCCACGGTCAAGGCGGCCATCTGGAAGACCAGCCCGGAGAAAGTCGTCGGCGTGCGGAAGGCATGGGCCGAAAGAGAGCCGGACGCGCTTTCGGCTCTGCTGCGCGCGCTGCATCATGCGGCGCGCTGGTGCCAGGACCCGGCAAACCGTGGCGAACTCGCGGCCCTGATGGCGCAGCCGGCCTTTCTCGGCCTGGCGCCGGCGCTTCAGATGCCGATCCTCAGCGGGCATCTGGCGCTCGGCGGCGGCGCCGAACTGAGCGTCGGCGACTTCTTTCTGCCCTTCGACAAGGCGGCGAACTTCCCGTGGAAGAGCCATGCGCTGTGGTTCTACACGCAGATGGTGCGCTGGGGGCATGTCGCGCACACGCCGGAAAACCTCGCTATTGCCCGCGACTGCTACCGCCCCGATCTCTACCGCTCGGCGTTGAAGCCGCTTGGCGTGGCGCTTCCCGGTGCCAATGCCAAGGTCGAGGGCGCGCTGAAGGCCGCGACTCCGGTCGGTTCGGCGGGGGCAAGCCTGGTGCTCGGTCCCGATGGTTTCTTCGACGGTCAGATCTTCGATCCCGACGAGATCGACGCCTACATTGCCGGCCAGAAATTGGCGCGCGCCGAAGTCTGATCATTTCGGCGCCATTCTTGTGCACTGCACAAAAAATGTGCGTGCAACTGCGCTAATGAACAATCTTTGGCTTGCTCGCCCGGCGGGCCGGGGCGCCGACGATTTTGGCATGCCGTTGATCTCATTGATGTTTATCATCCATTCCGAAACTGGCACGGTTCCTGCGTTGCAATAGGCAGACTCTTCTCGGGGTCACGGAATAGGCGTCCAATGGCGGGCGCTACAGGCAAAGCTGCCGCTCAGGTCAACACGCGATCCCGGATGGACGGACGCGCGAGGCCTGGCCGGCGGCTTTTTTGTTTTGGTCGAACACGCAATCGACGGCGCCGATCCCAAGCCGCGCCCAACCGGAGATGACGATGACGAAAAGCACCAATAGCCATTCCGCCCAAACGGCGATCAGCCGCCGCGATTTCCTGAGGATCAGCGCGGCCGCCGCGGCAACGCTGGCCGCGGCGCGTGCGCTGCTGCCCTCCGGCGCCTATGCGGCTACCGCCGTACCGGAAGTCACGGGCGCCAAGCTCGGCTTCATCGCATTGACTGATGCAGCACCGTTGATGATCGCCAAGGAGAAAGGCCTGTTCGAGAAATTCGGCATGCCCGATGTCGAGGTGCTCAAGCAGGCCTCCTGGGGGGCGACGCGCGATAATCTGGTGCTCGGCGGCGAAGCCAACGGCATTGACGGCGCCCATATCCTGACGCCGATGCCTTATCTGATGCACACCGGCAAGGTGACGCAAAACAAGCAGCCGCTGCCGATGGCGATCGTGGCGCGCCTCAACTACGACTGCCAGGGCATTTCCGTTGCCCAGGAATATGCCGCCACCGGCGTCGCCCTCGACGCCTCCAGGCTGAAGGATGCCTTCGCCGCCAAACAGGCCGCTGGCAAGGAGGTCAAGGCCGCCATGACCTTCCCGGGCGGCACGCACGACCTCTGGCTGCGCTACTGGCTGGCCGCCGGCGGCATCGATCCCGACAAGGACGTCTCGACCATCGTCGTGCCGCCGCCGCAGATGGTCGCCAACATGAAAGTCGGCAACATGGACGTGTTCTGTGTCGGCGAGCCGTGGAACGAGCAGCTCGTTCACCAGGGCGTCGGCTTCACCGCCGCCACCACTGGCGAGCTATGGAAGGGCCATCCGGAAAAGGCGCTCGGCCTGCGCGCCGCCTTCATCGACAAGTATCCGAACGCCACCAAGGCGATCCTGATGGCCGTCATGGAAGCCCAGCAATGGTGCGAAGCCAAGGAAAACAAGGACGAGATGGCCGCCATCATCGGCAAGCGGCAATGGATGAACGTGCCGACCGCCGACATCATCGGCCGCCTCAAGGGCGACATCAATTACGGCAATGGCCGCGTCGCCAACGGCACAGATCTCTACATGAAGTTCTGGCAGGGCGGCGTGTCCTATCCCTTCAAGAGCCACGACAGCTGGTTCCTCGCCGAAAACATCCGCTGGGGCAAGTTCGCGCCGACCACCGACATCAAGGCGCTGGTCGCCCAGGTCAATCGCGAGGATCTGTGGCGCGAAGCGGCCAAGGCTGTTGGTGTCGCCGCGGCCGATATCCCGGCGTCTTCATCGCGCGGCGTCGAGACCTTCTTCGACGGAAAGGTGTTCGATCCGGAGAACCCGTCCGCCTATCTCGACAGCCTGAAGATCAAGGCATCGGCCTGAACGGTGCAAACGGCGCTCGCGCCGTTTGTCGCCGCAAGCGCAACGGCGCCCTTGTCGCCAAATGCCAAAGGAACGTTCGAGAAATGTCTATCCAAGCCATCAAGGACCGCAAGGTGAAGCCGTTCCCCGCGCCTGCCAAGCCTGCCGAAATCATCGCCTTCACCGCCAGGACGCGGCGTCGCTTCGATCCGGCCGCAATCGCAGGCAAGCTGGCCAGCACGCTGGTGCCGCCGGTCATCGTCGTCGCCATCATGCTCGTCGTCTGGCAGGTCGCCTGTTCGTCGCCGACGGCCAGCCTACCGCCGCCAAGCCAGGTCTGGAACGAGGCCTATGACCTGATCGCCCATCCGTTCTTCAACAATGGCCCGCAGGACATTGGGCTCGCCTGGCGGGTGCTGATCTCGCTGCAGCGCGTCGCCATCGGCTTTGGCCTTGCGGCGGTCGTCGGCGTCGCGCTCGGCGCTCTGGTCGGCCAGTCGATCTGGGCGATGCGCGGCCTTGATCCGGTGTTCCAGATCCTGCGCACGGTACCGCCGCTCGCCTGGCTGCCGCTGTCGCTGGCGGCGTTCCGCGATTCCAGCCCGTCGGCAATCTTCGTCATCTTCATCACCTCGATCTGGCCGGTGATCATCAACACCGCCGTCGGCGTCCGCAACATTCCAGAGGACTATCGCAACGTCTCCCGCATCCTCAGGCTCAACCAGCTCGAATTCTTCGTGAAGATCATGGTGCCGGCCGCGGCACCTTACATCTTCACCGGCTTGCGCATCGGCATCGGTCTGTCCTGGCTTGCCATCGTCGCCGCCGAAATGCTGACCGGCGGCGTCGGTATCGGCTTCTTCATCTGGGATGCCTGGAATTCGTCGCGGCTGCCCGACATCATCGTCGCACTCGCCTATATCGGCGTCACCGGCTTTTGCCTCGACCGCCTGGTCGCGTCGGTCGGCGTCTTCGTCACCCGCGGCACAACGGCAAAGTGAGGAGAGGGACGATGACGGCCTATCTGAAACTCGACCATATCGACAAATCCTTCATGCGCGGCGGCCAGGTCAGCGAGGTCCTGAAGGACATAAGACTGACCATCGACAAGGGCGAATTCGTCTCGATCATCGGCCATTCCGGCTGCGGCAAGTCGACCTTGCTCAATCTAATCGCCGGGCTGACCAAGGTCTCGGCCGGCGCGGTTCTGTTGGAAGACAAGGAGGTCGACAGCCCCGGTCCCGAACGCGCCGTGGTGTTCCAGAACCACAGCCTGCTGCCATGGCTGACCGTCTACGAAAACATCAACCTCGCGGTATCCAAGGTCTTCGGCGGCAAAAAGAGCCGGGACGAACGGCATGACTGGATCATGCGCAATCTCGATCTCGTGCAGATGGCGCATGCGAAAGACAAGCGCCCAGCGGAGATTTCGGGCGGCATGAAGCAGCGCGTCGGCATTGCGCGCGCGCTCGCGATGGAGCCGAAGATTCTTTTGCTCGACGAGCCGTTCGGGGCGCTCGACGCGCTGACCCGTGCGCATCTGCAGGACGCGGTGATGGATATCCATTCCAGACTCGGCTCGACGACGATCATGATCACTCACGATGTCGACGAGGCGGTGCTGTTGTCCGACCGCATCGTCATGATGACCAACGGGCCGGCGGCCACCATCGGCGAGGTTCTTCCCGTGCCGCTGGCCCGGCCGCGTCGGCGCATCGAGCTTTCCTCCGACCGCACCTTCCTGCGCTGCCGCGAGGCGGTGCTGAAATTCCTCTACGAACGCCACCGCTTCGTCGAAGCCGCGGAGTGAGGCCCTAACGGGAAAACGCGTCATCATCATTGGAAATCTGCATCGGCAATAGGCAATCTACCGCATTGCACAAATATTATGCTGCTGTGCAAGGCATTTTGACTAATCTTTGATCCGCTGCCGAGCTTGGTCAAAAGTCGCGCGGCTGCGGTTCATATTGATTTCATTCGATAATTAAGAGCGCTGTCGAATTGGCACGCTTCCTGCTTTCCAAAATGTAGGGCCCGCAAGGGCCAAGTGACACGGCGTCCAATGGCGGGCGCCATAGGCAAAGCTGCCGCTCAGGTCCACACGCGCTCCCGGAATCCCGGACGCGAAGACCTGGCCGGCGGCTTTTTTGTTTTGACGCAATCGACGGCGCTGGTCCCAAGCGGCGCCAACCGGAGACCACGATGACGAAACGGATCGGAACTGGCGCGTGCCTCGCGGAATTCACGCGCCGCCATTTTTCTGGCCAGCAACGCGCTGTTCACCGCCGCGCTCGTGCTCTTTCCCGCTGGCGCCAAGACTGACGGCAAAGGTTTCGAAGTGACCGTGCACAGCTCGGTTTCAACCAGTTCGCCCATGCCGCGCCGCTGACAGTCGCGAACGAACAGCCAAGGGCGGTGCCTCCCTCGCCGCAAACCGGAGCCAGAAAATGACCGCAAATCTCCCAGCCGCGCGCAGCCAGGACACTGCTCCCCGGCAGGCGCTTGTGATGTCCACCATCGCCTTCACCGTCTGCTTCGCGGTGTGGACGATCTTTTCAATCATCGGCGTGCGCATAAAGCAGGAACTGGGGCTGAACGAGACGGAGTTCGGCCTGCTCGTCGGCACGCCGATCCTCACCGGCTCGCTCGTGCGTATGGTGCTCGGTGTCTGGACCGACCGTTTTGGCGGTCGGTTGGTATACACCGCGACCATGCTTGCGGCGGCGGTCGCGACCTTCCTGCTCGCGTTTGCGCACACGTACGGGCAGATGCTGGCCGCCGCGCTAGGCGTTGGGCTCGCCGGCGGTTCCTTCGCCGTCGGTGTCGCCTATGTCTCGCGCTTCTTCCCGGCCGGCAAGCAGGGTACGGCGCTTGGCATTTTCGGTGTCGGCAATGTCGGTGCCGCGGTCACCAAGTTCCTGGCACCGTTCGTGCTTCTCTCCTGGGGCTGGCAGTCGGTCGCGCTGATCTGGGCGGCAGCACTTGTCGTCATGGCCGCCGTCTTCTGGTTCACGACCGGCGACGATCCGGTCATTCGCGAGCGCCGCGACGGCAAGGCTGCACCCGCGAGAAGCTTCTTGCAGGAATTCGCGCCGCTCAAGAACCTGCAGGTCTGGCGTTTCGCCTTGTATTATTTCTTCGCTTTCGGTGCATTCGTGGCGCTGTCGCTGTGGCTGCCCCGCTACCTGATCGGCGTCTACGGCTTCGGACTTGCGACCGCCGGCATGATCGGCGCGGCCTATTCAATTCCGGCAAGTATTTTCCGCGCCTATGGCGGCGTGCTTTCCGACCGGATCGGCGCCCGCACCGTGCTCTACTGCACCTTCGCTGTCAGTGCCGTCGCGACTCTCGTTCTGTCTCTCCCCTCGGCAGACTACGTCGTGCGCGGTATCAGCGGGCCGATCGCCTTCCATTTCGAGATCGGCCCGCTCGCCTTTATAGCCGTGGCCTGTGTGCTCGGCTTCTTCATGAGCCTTGGCAAGGCCGCCGTCTACAAGCACATCCCGGCTTACTATCCGCAGAGTGTCGGCGCGGTCGGCGGCGTTGTCGGCATGATTGGCGGGCTCGGCGGCTTTATCCTGCCAATCGCCTTCGGCGTGCTCAACGACCTCACCGGCGTCTGGTCCAGCTGCTTCATGCTGCTCTTCGTCATCGTCGCCACCTGCTTTGCCTGGATGCATTTTTCCATCCGGCGGATGGAGCGCACGGCGTCTGCCGAAGCTTCAGGCCTTTCCTACGCGGCTGAGTGAGAGCGGAGTGGATCAGGACATGACCGAGAAACTCGTCATCATCGGCAACGGCATGGCCCCCGGGCGCATGCTGGAGCATCTCCTGGAAAAGGCGCCTGGGCGCTACCAGGTCACCATCTTCAACGCCGAGCCGCGCGTGAACTACGACCGCATCATGCTGTCGCCGGTTCTGTCGGGCGAAAAGGCCTATGAGGAGATCATCATCCATGGCGACGGCTGGTACATCAAGCACGGCATCACCCTCTACAAGGGCCACAAGATCGTCGCCATCGACCGGCAGGCAAAGACCGTCACCTCCGATCATGGCGTGACCGAGCCTTATGACAAACTCGTCATCGCCACCGGCTCGGTGCCGTTTATCATTCCGGTGCCCGGCCATGACCTGCCGGGCGTGCTCACCTATCGCGATCTGGACGACGTCCGGGCCATGATGCTTGCCGCCCAGTCGCGGGCCAAGGCTGTCGTCATTGGGGGCGGCCTGCTTGGGCTCGAGGCGGCAGCGGGCTTGAACTCACAAGGCATGGACGTCACCGTGCTGCACGTCATGCCGACGCTGATGGAGCGTCAGCTCGATCCGGCCGCAGGCTATCTCCTGCAGCGTGCCGTCGAGCAGCGCGGCATCAAGGTCATCACCAAGGCCAACACGCAGGCGATCACCGGCAACGGCAAGGTCGAGCGGGTGGAGCTTGCCGACGGCACCGTCATTCCCGCAACGCTCGTCGTCATGGCGGTGGGTATCAGGCCGAACGCGGTGCTGGCGAAGGAAGCCGGCATTGCCGTCAATCGCGGCATCGTCATCGACGCCGGCATGCGCAGCAACGACCCGGACATCTACGCAATCGGCGAATGCGCCGAGGTCAACGGCCAGGTCTACGGGCTGGTCGCGCCGCTCTATGAGATGGCGCGCGTCGCCGCCAGCCAGCTGGCTGGTAACGAGGCGGCAGCTTTCGTCCATATGGACACGCCGACCAAGCTCAAGGTCACCGGCATCGACCTGTTCTCGCTCGGCGACTTCGCCGAAGGCGAGGACCGCCAGGAGATCGTGCTGCGCGATGCCGCCGCCGGCGTCTACAAACGCCTGGTGCTGAAGGACGACCGCATCATCGGCACCGTGCTCTACGGCGAGACGACGGACGGCGCCTGGTTCAACGATCTCAAGAAGAAGCAGACCGACATATCCGAGATGCGCGACACGCTCATTTTCGGCCAGTCTTACCAGGGAGGCGCCCCCCTGGACCCTATGGCGGCCGTTGCAGCCTTGCCGGATGATGCGGAAATCTGCGGCTGCAACGGCGTATGCAAGGGAAAGATCACCGGCGCAATCACGGCCAAGGGCTTGACCTCGCTCGACGATGTGCGCGCCCACACCAAGGCGTCGGCGTCCTGCGGTTCCTGCACCGGGCTGGTCGAAAAGCTGATGGTGCTGACCATCGGCGACAAATACAACCCCGCGGCAGTCCAGCCGATGTGCAGCTGTACCTCGCTTGGCCATGACGAGGTCCGCCGGCTGATCAAGGCCAAGAGCCTGAAGACCATTCCCGCCGTCATGCAGGAGCTGGAGTGGAAGACCTCTTGCGGCTGCGCCAAATGCCGGCCGGCGCTCAACTATTATCTCGTCTGCGACTGGCCCGACGAATACGCCGACGATTACCAGTCGCGCTTCATCAACGAGCGCGTCCACGCCAACATCCAGAAGGACGGGACCTATTCGGTAGTGCCGCGCATGTGGGGCGGCGTCACCAACGCCGCCGAATTGCGCGCCATCGCCGATGTCGTCGACAAGTTCGACATTCCGATGGTCAAGGTCACCGGCGGCCAGCGCATTGACATGCTCGGCATCCGCAAGGAAGACCTGCCGGCAGTGTGGGCCGATCTCGGTCAGGCCGGGTTCGTCTCCGGCCAGGCCTATGCCAAGGGACTGCGCACGGTGAAGACCTGCGTCGGCTCCGACTGGTGCCGCTTCGGCACGCAGGATTCGACCGGCTTGGGCATCCGTATCGAAAAATTCATGTGGGGCTCTTGGACGCCGGCCAAGGTCAAGATGGCGGTGTCGGGCTGTCCCCGAAACTGTGCCGAGGCGACCTGCAAGGATGTCGGCGTGATCTGCGTCGACAGCGGCTATGAGATCCATTTCGCCGGCGCCGCCGGCCTCGACATCAAGGGCACCGAAGTGCTTGGCCTGGTCAAGACCGAGGACGAGGCGCTGGAGCATATCGTGGCGCTGACGCAGATGTATCGCGAGCAGGGCCGCTATCTCGAGCGCATCTACAAATGGGCCAAGCGCATTGGCATCGCCGAGATCAAGCGTCAGATCATGGACGATGGCGAGAAGCGCAAGGCCTATTTCGACCGCTTCGTCTTTTCGCAGAAATTCGCGCAGGTTGACCCATGGTCGGAACGCGTTTCCGGCAAGGACAAGCATGAATTCCGGCCGCTGGCTTCGGTCGGCTTTGCGCAGGCGGCGGAGTAGGCGCGTGTCCCCGAAAAGTGGAATGCGGTTTTCGGACAAGAATACGCGCAAAAGAGGAATAGCCACATGAATTGGGTATCGATCGGCTCCCTGTCTGACATTCCGCGTCGCGGTGCGCGCTGCGTCGCAACGCCCGAAGGCAAGATCGCCGTCTTTCGTACGGCCGACGATCAGGTCTTTGCCATCGATGACCATTGCCCGCACAAAGGTGGGCCGCTCAGCCAGGGCATCGTCCATGGCACGGCGGTGACCTGTCCCTTGCACAATTGGGTGATCTCGCTGGAGACAGGCAAGGCGCTCGGCGCCGACGAGGGCGCGGTGCGCACCATCGCGGTGCGGATCGACGGCGAGCGGCTCTTCATTGCGCTGGAAGCGCTGGCCAGCCGCGCGGCGTGAACCATGCGGATCGATGAAGCGCGCGAGGTGAGGACCACCTGCCCCTATTGCGGGGTGGGCTGCGGCGTGCTGGCGAAGGTCGCCGCGGACGGTGAAATAACCGTTCGTGGCGACCCGGACCACCCGGCGAATTTCGGCCGGCTCTGCTCCAAAGGCTCAGCGCTGGCCGAGACCACCGATCTCGAAGGCAGGCTGCTTCATCCGGAGATTCACCGTCGCCGCACCGGCTGGGACGAAGCGCTCGACCTTGTCGCTTCGACCTTCTCGCAAACCATTGCCGAACACGGCCCCAACGCGGTCGCCCTCTACGTCTCCGGCCAGTTGCTGACCGAGGACTATTACGTCGCCAACAAGCTGATGAAAGGTTTCATCGGCTCGGCCAATATCGATACCAATTCGCGCCTGTGCATGGCATCGTCCGTCGCCGGCCACCGCCGCGCCTTTGGCTCGGACACCGTTCCGGGAAATTACGAGGATCTGGAACTTGCCGACCTGATCGTGCTGGTCGGCTCCAATCTCGCCTGGTGCCATCCGGTGCTCTACCAGCGCATTGCCGCCGCCCGGGAAAAGCGGCCCGAGATGAAGGTGGTGCTGATCGACCCACGCCGCACCATGACGTCAGACATCGCGGACATGCATCTGGCGATCGCGCCCGATGGCGACGTCGCTTTGTTCACCGGCCTGCTCGCCTATCTCGGCCAGCATAACGCGTTGGACCGCACCTATATCACGGCGCACACGACCGGCTTCGGTCAAGCGCTTTTCGCCGCCTCGGTGCTCGACCTGGCCGGCATCGCCGCGGCCACCGCCCTTGGCGAGGATGAACTGGTCCGCTTCTACAGTCTGTTTGCCGCGACGGCGAAGACGGTGACCGTCTACAGCCAGGGCGTGAACCAGTCGTCTTCGGGCACCGACAAGGTCAACGCCATCATCAACTGCCATCTAGCCACCGGCCGCATCGGCAAGCCCGGCGCCGGGCCGTTCTCGGTGACCGGCCAGCCCAACGCCATGGGCGGCCGTGAGGTCGGCGGCATGGCCAACATGCTGGCCGCCCACATGGAGATCGAAAATCCCGAGCACCGCAACCGCGTGCAGCGCTTCTGGAACGCGCCGGCCGTCGCCGAAAAACCCGGCCTGAAAGCGGTCGAGATGTTCGAGGCGGTGGCCGACGGACGCATCAAGGCGCTGTGGATCATGGCGACCAACCCCGTCGATTCGATGCCGGATGCCGATGCCGTCGAAGCGGCGATCAAGGCCTGCCCGTTTGTCGTGGTGTCGGACGTGCTGGGCGAGACCGACACGGTCCGCCACGCCCATGTCCGGCTGCCGGCGGCGGCATGGGGCGAGAAGGACGGCACCGTCACCAATTCGGAACGCCGCATCTCGCGCCAGCGCGCCTTTTTGGCCACGCCCGGCGAGGCAAGGCCAGACTGGTGGATCATCGCTGAAGTCGCCAAGCGGATGGGCTTTGGCGAGGCCTTTTTGCATCTGTCGCCGGCCGACATCTTCGCCGAGCACGCGGCGTTGTCGGGCTTCGAGAATGATAGTGCTCGCGATTTCGACATCGGCGCTTATGCCGATGTGGATGCAGAGACCTATGAGGAGTTGGCGCCATTCCAGTGGCCAGCGCCGAGCCAAGCCACCCCCCTCTGGTCTGCCGGCCATCTCCCCCGCAAGGGGGGAGATCGGCTATCATCACGGCCTTCGCTAATCTCCAATGCCGCAAGGGGAGAGCCGGCGCCAAAGCTGCCAATCTCCCCCCTTGCGGGGGAGATGGCCGGCAGGCCAGAGGGGGGTGCTCAGGCTGAAAGTGAAAAAGACTTGGGGGTTCAGGCAAGACGAGCCTCACTTACCACCCGCTTCTTCGCCAACGGCAGCTTCTACACGCCCGACCGCAAGGCGCGCTTCATTGCTATCCGCCCAGCCGCACAAACCCGCACCAGCCCGGACTACCCGCTGGTGCTCAACACCGGGCGCGTGCGCGACCATTGGCACACCATGACGCGGACCGGCAGGAGCCCGCGCTTGTCGCAGCACATGGCCGAACCGTTCGTCGAAATCCACCCGTCGGATGCGCAGCACTTCGGCATCGGCGATGCCGAGATCGTCCGCGTCTCGACTGCCCATGGCGAGGTGCTGGTCCGCGCCCTGGTGACGGCGCGTCAACGCCAAGGCTCTGTATTCGTACCGATGCACTGGACCGATCAGTTCTCCGCCCGCGCGCGTGTCGATGCGTTGGTCGCGCCGACGACCGATGCGATTTCAGGCCAACCGGCCTCAAAGAATGTTGCCGCTCGCATCGAGCGGTTCGCCGCCACAGCCTTCGGCTTCGCCGTGCTTGCCGAACGGCCCGCATCGATCGACGCCGATTACTGGAGCCTCGCCCGCAGCCCCGCCGGCTGGCGGCTTGAAATTGCGCTGCAGGACAGCCGCGACTGGACCGGGTTGGCCGCCGCGCTGTTAGGCATGGAAGGCGAGACGCTCGCCTATCACGACATCGCCGGCGGGCACCATCGCTTCGCCCGTTTCGCAGGCAATCGGCTGGTCGGCGCGCTCTATCTTGCGCCTACGCCGGTAGCGGTGTCGCGCGGCTGGGCGGTCGAACAACTTGGTGCTGACCATGCCGATCGGCAGGCGCGACTGGCGATTGTCGCCGGGCGCCCGGGCGGCAACAGCGTCGACCGCGGTGCCATCGTCTGCGCCTGTTTCGGGGTCGGTGCCAACCAGATCGCGGAAGCGGTACGCGGCGGCTGTACCAGCGTCGCGGCAATCGGAGCCGTCCTTCACGCCGGCACCAATTGCGGCTCTTGCCGCGCCGAGATCAAGACCATTATCGACGGGCGGCGTCTGCAAGCTGCGGAGTGATGCGCCGAGGAACTCTGCCGCGCCGCTGCATGCTGCATGATGCTTACTAGCAATTTACAAACCATGGGCTACCAACGTTCTGACTTCGATTCGCTCGGAACGGGAGCCTCATGAGCAAAGCCCTGACCTCATTCGCGCTTGCCGCCGTGCTGACGGCCTTGCTGATGGCGCTCAGCCTGACGGTGGCCAGGCATGGCTATCCCTATGGCGCGATCGGCGCCAAGCGCCTGAGCGACGTTGCCGATGCGGGGACGTTCATTCCGCTCGCGGCGGTCTATTTTTTCAGCGCACTGCTGATGATGGTTCTGCCGATCAGGCTCGCCGGCATCGTCCTGACACATGCCGCCGATGCGATCTTCTGGACGGTCATCGTGTTGTTTGCGGTCATCGTTGGATGTCTCGCCGCGAGATTTGCCTTCGGTCAGCGCGATATGCTCCCGGCGCTGCTCAACTGGCGGTTCCTGTTTGTCGCGGCAGTTGTCGGATGCCATCTCTTCATCAACGAGCTGCGCCGCAACATCCTGTTGCGAAGCCTGTTCTTCGTCGTCTTCGCCGCAGCGACACTGGCCTGCCTGTTTTGGTCCTTCACCGTCTGAGCATGTGCGACCCGTCGGGCAGACGGCCTAATTCTTGTCGACCGGCTTCGAACGCATGCGCGAAACGGTCTCACGCTCGGCCCGCTTCGAACGCATCGGCGGCAGGCCGCGGTCGACCAGGTCCATGTCTTCCAGCACCATGTCGCCCATCCGCTTGAAAGCGATGTCGAGCGCACCGGCCCGGTGGGCGGAGCGCAGGAACCCCGGCAATGTGCGGACCGGGTGATCCTGGGCCAGCGGCTCCTCAGGAAAAACATCGCTGGCGGCGACGATATGGCCGCTGCGGACGGCGTCCATCAGTGCCGGGAAATCGACCACGCCGGCTCGGCTGAGCAGGATGAAAGCGGCTCCCTTGCGCATCCTGGCAAACGCCTCGGCGCCGAGGAAGCCCTGGTTTTCGCTGGTCACCGAAGCGACGACGAAGACGAAATCGCTGTTCGACAGAACGTCGTCGAGAGAGGCCGGCTCGACGCCGTTTTCGATCAGGATCGACGGCGGCAGCCACGGGTCGAAGGCTTTTGTCCGCGTGCGAAAGCCTGACAGCAGCCGGTTGAGCGCGCGGCCAAGATCGCCGAAGCCGATAATGCCGACATCCGCGCCGGAAAGAAGCCGCGCCGTCCGGTTGCCGTCGCCGCCCCACAGCTCCTTGCCCTGACGAAATGCGAGATCGGCGTCGACGATGCCGCGGGCGAGATTGAGCGCCATGGCAAGGCCGAGTTCGGCCACAGGTTCGGCAAAGACCAGCCCGGTGGTGACGACATGGATGCCGCGCGAAAACAGCGTCTCGTAGGGCATGTTGTTGATGAGGTTGCTCTCGACATTGAAGATGCAGCGCAGCGCCTTCATTTTTTCCAGCGTCTCCGGCGCGATAGGTGGCTGGCCGACGATGTAGCGCGCCTCGCCAAGGATATCGGCCGGCAGCGCCGCCACCGCTTCGGGCGATGTTTCGACGATGCGGTATTTCGATCGAAAGTTCGCCAGCGCGGCCGGCGTGAAGATCAGGTCGAGCGTGCGCGGTTCGGGTGCGCTGATCACCAGGGGCAAGGCGCTGTCGGACATGATACTTCACCTCCCGTGCGATCCGCGTCGCACCACACTAGAATCGTCTTTTGCCGCCCCCGACACCTATCACATGCCTGTCGAGAAGGAGAAGTTTGCCTTCTTCGGCCTTGCGGTGCGGCGGTCGGTGGTCCAGATAGACGGCGATCGAAGGACGACAAGGAAGACAGCGACATGATCCCGTTTCGAAAGAACCTCATCGATGGCGAGTGGGTAGGCGATGCCGGCTCCCGCAACATCAACCCGTCCAATCTCGACGACGTGGTCGGCGAATATGCATCGGGGGGCGCGGAGCACGCTCGGCAGGCCATCGCGGCGGCGAAAGCGGCATTTCCGGCGTGGTCTCGATCGGGCCTGCTGGCCCGCCATGCGGTGCTGAGGAAGACGTCGGACGAGATCACCGCGCGGAAAGATGAAATCGGCCGGGCCTTGGCGCGCGAAGAAGGCAAGACGCTGGTCGAGGGCATCGGCGAGACCGTGCGGGCCGCCCAGATATTCGATTTTTTCGCCGGCGAGACGCTGCGTCTTTCGGGCGAGCTGGTGCCGAGCGTGCGGCCCGGCGTCGGCGTCGAGATCACCCGCGAAGCGGTCGGCGTCGTCGGCATCATCACGCCGTGGAATTTCCCGATCGCCATTCCGGCTTGGAAAATCGCTCCGGCGCTGGCCTACGGCAACACCATCGTCTTCAAGCCGGCGGAACTCGTTCCGGAGAGCGCCTGGACCATTGTCGACATCCTGCACCGCGCCGGGCTGCCCAAGGGTGTGCTCAATCTGGTCATGGGCAAAGGTTCGGTGGTCGGCCAGGCCATGCTCGACAGTCCTGACCTCAACGCGATCACCTTCACCGGATCGGTCGGCACCGGCAAGCGCGTCGCCGCCGCCAGCGTCGAGCACATGCGCAAGTTCCAGCTCGAAATGGGCGGCAAGAACCCGCTTGTAGTGCTCGACGATGCCGACCTTGCCGTCGCCGTCGACTGCGCTATCAACGGTGCCTACTTCTCGACCGGCCAGCGCTGCACGGCGTCGTCCCGGCTGGTGGTGACGGACGGCATCCACGACCGCTTCGTCGAGGCGCTCAAGGACCGCATGGCCAAGCTGGTCGTCGGCGACGCTCTCGATGCCAAGACCCAGATCGGGCCGGTTGTCGACCAGAGCCAGCTCAAACAGGACGAAGACTATATCGCCATCGGCCGTCAGGAAGGTGCGGACCTTGCCTTCGGTGGCGAGCGGCTCGATCGTGAAACCCGCGGCTTCTATTTGCAGCCGGCGCTGTTCACCGAAACCACCAACGCGATGCGCATCTCGCGCGAGGAGATTTTCGGACCGGTCGCCAACGTCATCCGCGTCAAGGATTATGACGAGGCGCTGGCGGTGGCCAACGACACGCCGTTCGGCCTGACCTCCGGTATCTGCACCTCGAGCCTCAAGCATGCCACGCACTTCAAGCGCAATTCGGAAGCCGGCATGGTCATGGTCAACCTGCCGACGGCCGGCGTCGACTTCCACGTGCCTTTCGGCGGACGCAAGGGATCGAGCTACGGCCCGCGCGAGCAGGGCCGCTATGCCGCAGAGTTCTACACCACGGTGAAGACCGCTTACACGTTTGCCGGCTAAGAAAAGACGGCAGACCAGCCAGGCAGGCGAGCAAATCGATGACATCTGAGAATACGGCCCTGACCTGGCTCAATCCGCCGCCGCACCACGCCTTCGGCAACAATACGGTGCAT
Organism: Mesorhizobium sp. M0136; assembly: GCF_040322515.1. NCBI lineage: Bacteria > Pseudomonadati > Pseudomonadota > Alphaproteobacteria > Hyphomicrobiales > Phyllobacteriaceae > Mesorhizobium > Mesorhizobium sp. M0136. Next base: position 61,493 of record NZ_JAMYTP010000022.1, on the reverse strand, counting down.
GTACGGACCGGCAAGGAGACCGACTTCTGGCGCGAGACGTTCTACGGCTTCTGGCGCGACAATGGCCATTTCCTCTATCGTGAGGTCGAGGGCGATTTCAGCGCCGAAGTCACGGTCAAGGGGCACTATGAGGTGCTTTACGATCAGGCCGGGCTTATGGTCCGCCTGAGCGAGACGCACTGGATCAAGGCCGGCATCGAATACACCGACGGGCTGATGTATTTTTCCGTCGTCGTCACCAACGATGCCTCCGACTGGTCGCTGGCCAGCATTCCCGCCGACCCCGACGGGGTCAGGATCCGCCTGACCCGCCATGCCGAGACGATCCGCGTCCAGTATCTGGACGCGTCCGACAAGCACTGGAAACCGGTGCGGCTTGCCTATTTCCCGCCGTCGAAAACGGTCGATGTCGGCATGATGTGCTGTTCGCCGCAGCGCGAGGGTTTCGAAGTGACATTCAGCGATTTTTCGATCGGCCCGCCGATCTCGCGGGAGCTTCACGACTGAGGCGCCGCGATGCGGTCGGGCGGTTTGCGTCGGGCCGGTCTCAGTAGGTCGCCCGGCCGCCGGAGACGTCGAAGACGGCAGCCGTCGTGAACGAGCATTCCTCGGAGGCGATCCAGCAAATCAGCGCCGCCACCTCCCCGACCTCGCCGAATCGCGCCATCGGTATTTTGGACAGCATGAAGTCGATGTGCTGCTGGCTCATCTGCTGGAAGATCGCGGTGCGCACAGCCGCCGGCGTGACGCAGTTCACCGTCACCTTGGTCTTGGCCAGTTCCTTGCCGAGCGATTTGGTCATGCCGATCACCGCCGCCTTGGAGGTGCTGTAGGCCGAGGCGTTCGGGTTACCTTCCTTGCCGGCAATCGAGGCGATGTTGACGATCCTGCCGTAATTGCGTTCGAGCATATGCGGGACCAGCGCCCTGTTGCAGAAGAAGACGCCGTTGATGTTGATGTCGATGACCCGGCGCCAATCCTCTACGGAATACTCCCAGGTCGTCATGTTAGGCCCGGTGATGGCAGCACTGGTGACAAGGATATCGACCGCGCCCAGCGCTTCGATAGTCTCTCCGGCGGCGGCTTCGACCGCTATGGGGTCGGCGACGTCGAGGGTGACGCTGTGCAGGCCTGGAACAATGGCCTTGGCCTGTTCGATCTGGGCGGCATCGCGATCCCAGACCGAAACACGTCCGCCTTCGTCAGTGATCCTTTGCGCGACGGCCAGGCCGATGCCTGAGGCGCCGCCGGTGATAACAGCAGATCGTCCGGCAAATCGTCCCGCGAAACTCATCGACATGTCGTCCTCCTCCCAATCGGCGGCGAATGTGAAGTCAACGGCGGACAAGTTCAAGCACGGACTCGCAGCCTTAGAACAGCTTGTGATGGGCCAGCACCGGGCAATTGGACGGCACTGCCTCCTGGCCAAATCGTCTCGTCCGGTATTGCGAGAACTGCAGGAGCGACGCGCCCAGTTGGCATTTGGGTGACAGGCGGTGCCGGATGCGTTATATTGCACTGCACAATGCGAGCGCCTGCAGGCGAGGCTCCCATCGATCCGATGAATCGCCCATGAAATCGGCCCATGAATCGGCATTGAGCTGCAAGGACGGAAAACCGATACCGAGATGAAGATTCCAAAATCTCTGTTGATCGATCCGGACAAGAACACGGTTTATGGCAGCTTTGCCGTTGCCGTCTCGATCTGGGCGTTCTCCTACTCGACCATTTTCGGCCAGGCCATGATCCTGGCCTACTATGCAGTTTGGCTGCCGCTCATCCTGGTCGACTACCGCAAGATATTAAGGCACGCTTCCAGCGCCTGGCTTCCGCTGGCCTTTGCAACCTATATCTGCTTTTCGGTGTTCTGGTCGGCAGCCCCCGGCACCACGGCAAGGACGGCCGTCCAATATTGTTCCCATATCGCCTGCGCCTACATTGCCGCACGCACCGTCAGCGTTCGGACCTTGACCATAGGCGCCCTGATCGGGATTTTCGTCGTCCTGCTCTACTCGCTCAAGGTCGCGAGTTATTCCTACGACGTTCTCGATGGGACGTACAATTTCGTCGGCGCGTTCAGCTCCAAGAACCAGATCGGCTTTGTCGCATCGCTTGGCATCTATTTCTGCGTTGTCTACCTCGCCTTTCTCAGGCGGGGCCGGACAAGCTTTTTGTTGATCGTACCGATTGTCCTTCTATCGGGCTATCTACTGGTCGTGTCGCATTCGGCCACTTCGATGGCATCGACCCCGGCGGTTCTCGCTCTGGTCGCCCTGCTTTCCATCGGCAAGGTGCTTTCGCTCCGCCATCGCCGGGTGATTTTCATGATCGGTGCGGGCGGGCTGGTCGCCTGCACCGTGATTGCGCTGAATCTCGGGCTGATGGACTTTGTCCTTGGTCTTTTCGGCAAGGATTCGACGCTCACCGGACGAACCTACCTCTGGCAGCAGGGCTGGAATGCCGCGCAGCAATCGCCCGTGCTCGGCGTCGGCTACGCGGCCTATTGGGTGCAGGGCTTCTCCGAGGCCGAGCGGCTGTGGAACGAATTCTACATCGCCGCGCGAAGCGGCTTCCACTTCCACAACACCTACATCGAGACCTTGGTGGAACTCGGCTTCGTCGGCGCGACACTGCTTTCGCTGATTATCCTGCGCACGCTCTGGGGTCACGTCTCGGCGCTGATATTCAGGACATGGCAAGCCGACTCCGTGATTCTTGCCGGCGTCATGGTGCTTCTGTTCATCCGATCCTTCGTCGAGGTCGAGACCCTCAATCCCTACATCATGGGATCGTTCCTGCTGTACTATAGCTACTTCAAGCTGGTGAGGGTGCCGGCCGTCGCTCCTTCCCGGTGGAACGCCGTGAATCATCTGGAGGAACCGGACGCCGTGCGAGGCTAGAGCGGGCCGATCCCAAACGGCAAAAAACCCCGCAGACCGCTGCCCACGGGGTTGGTGCTTCGCTCCGGTGGAAAGAAGCTACTGGATGGCCAGGGGCGCCGGTTTGACCTTGATCACGTCCCCTGGCAGCACCGGCGTGTCTTCATCGGCGGTGATTTCGCTGGTCTTGCCGTCGACCACCCGCACCAGGGAAAAAGACAAGGCCGCTGGTTCGTTGTTGCCATAGAATTGCGGCATGGGGCTGCCCGACAAGGCTTCGGACATCAGGGCCTTTTCCATGTTCAGCTTCAGCGTCACCTCGTTGAGATCGGCTTCCGTCTGTTGCCGGTCGGTCGCGAGGCTGGAGTTCTGGGTGTTCTCGAGATCGATGGCGTCCTGGGTGGCCTTGCTGATCGACTGCTTGGCCGTGAGAATCGCCGTTTCGTAATCCAGGATCTGGCCCTCAAGGTCGGCGATGGTTTGCTGCGAGTTCAAAACCCGCGTGTTGACGACCAGGCCCTTTTGCGCCAGCGAGCCGATGCCGTTGAGCTGCTCCTTCGCCAGATCAACCTGCTTCTGCTGGTTGATGATCTTTTTCTGCAGCGAGTCGATCTCGCTCTGCAGCAGCGCCTTCAAATCGTCGAGCGCCTGCAAGCGCAGCTTGAGTTTCTTCTGGTCGGCCGCCAGGATCGCCGTCTCATCGGCAACGATGCTGGGCAGCTTCGGATCGTCGGCCACCTCTTTCGGCACCGCGAATGTCGGCTTGTCCGCCAGTTCCGCCTCGATGCGGGCGCGCTTGACGGTCAGCCTGACCAATTGGTCTTGTAGTACGTCGAAATTGCCCTTGGCATTGATCAGGTCGCGATCGTAGCGCTGTCCGCTCTCCGGGGTCCGCCGGGCTCCGCCGGCAATGCTCATCGCTTTCAGCACGGTCAACCCAGGCACACAAGGATACTGGCCAGGCGCTTGCACCTCGCCGGAGATGTAGAATGGCCGGTACTGCGCCATTTCGACGGAAGCCTCCGGCCTGTCGGCCAGAGCGAGCTTGCGCTGCAGCGCCTCGCCGAGCGATGCGGCGATCTCCGAAGTCGTCTTGCCGGATGCGGGCATCTCGCCGACGAAGGGAACCGACAAGGTTCCAGCGGGCCCGACCGTGTATTCTCCATTGATGGCCGACCAGTCGCGGAACGTGCCTTCGACGGTCTGCCATTCCGCCACGCGGATGGTCAGCTTGTCCTGTGCTCCAAGCCGATAGTCGTCGGCGAAGGCAAACTGTGGCAGGGCCAGCGACAGCGTCAGGCCGGTCGCCACTGTAAGGCAAGTCGTCAAAAGTCGTACTCGCCGCAAGCGTCTGGAGAGAATGCCGGTGCAAAAAATATCGATTATATCTGCTTTCAACTGAGCGTTTCCGATCTGGTTTGCCCCGCCCGATGAACTGCCGATGCCTGAGTTAGGGGCCTGAGTTTCGGGCCCGAATTCTGGACAGCTGCTCCTCGATGTACGGCCAGCAAGCGGCCGTCAGTAGCAGCCTCGCGACATCCAGACCGCAGGTACGGTCTTGATGATGATGCGAATGTCTTCGAACATCGACCAGTTCTCGACATAGTGCCTGTCGAACGCGACGCGGCTGTCGTAGGAAACGTCGTTGCGTCCGCTGACCTGCCATAGCCCGGTCAGGCCGGGGCGCGATTTCAGGTAATAGACGGCCGAATTGCCATAAATCTCCAGCTCATCGCGCACCACGGGACGAGGCCCGACCAGGCTCATATCCCCCTGCAGGATGTTGATGATCTGCGGCAACTCATCGAGGCTGAGCTTCCTCAGCACCGCTCCGACGCGCGTGATCCGCGGGTCGTTCTTCAGCTTGCGGGTCGCGATCCATTCGGCGCTGGCCTCCGGATTCGCGGCGAGATAGGCAGCAAGCACCCGCTCGCCGTCTGGAACCATGGTGCGGAACTTGAGGCACGGAAAAATCCGTCCTCCGCGGCCGATCCGGCTATGACCATAGAAAATCGGCCCGCCATCGGAAAACTTGACAAGCAGCGCTATCATCACGAACAGCGGGCTGAGAGCGACCAGGCCGATCAGCGAACCGGCAATATCGAAGCTGCGTTTGAGCAGGCCGCCGATCGGTGGCGGAAAATCGACACCGGCCTGCGAAAAATCCGCATCGGCCGGCTTGGCTACGTCCCTCATGCGTAAACTCCATACGTTGAACGGATGGTTTACCGCACGATACCAAAAAAATGCTGCAGCGCAACACACAATTTCCCAGACGGCTGTAATAGTCGCGTCATGAACTGACTAAATAATAAACTCGTCCTGCACAAAATTTCGCCTTTATGTCGCAAAAGAGACGGATTATGGGCAATTTTGGAAAAGCTAGTCCAATTTTGAGGCTGATTTTAGGCGAATCGCTCTTTATACCCTGCTGTGGAGCTTTGTCGCCATTTAGAATTTCGAAATAACGACTGATGTTGTGATAAAATACTAGTCGATATCATAAATCTTACTGAAGCGAGTCGATATCCGGCAATCAGTGGTGATGCCGACGTGTGCATTGCACCATGGCAGAGTCGATCCCGACGATTCGTTTAAAATTTATTCCGCAGCTGCCCTTGCCGGCTATTGCGCGGCTCAATAGAGTTGCAAATTGTTTCTGTCGGACTATGGACAGATTGGGCTAGGCCGGAAGCAACCGGCCAGAAGCGGGCAACCTAAATAAGCTCGCAGAGTTTAAGGGAGGTGCTCGGGGTGGGCTTGTCGACATTTTTTCCCGAGCCGGTGGATGGGCTATCGGGTATGTCACTGCCAAAGTTCATTATCGGAATGTGTTTTGCGCTGGCGATCGTGATCGTCTGGTCCTATTTGGGCGGCGCCTCGCTCGGCACGACGCTGTTTCGCGTCATCGGCTGTGCCATAGTCATCCAAATGGGTTATTTTCTACTGGTCTTTGCCATGGTCGCCAGAAATGCCCCGACCCCGGCCGACAAAATTCGCGACGCTGAACGAACGCTGAGTTCGAACGAGGCGGCCGAAGGCGAGAAATTCAGCGCAAGGAGAGGCCTTCACTGATTTCGGGCCTGGCCGGGTCTGCGATGTCCATGTGACCTGTGGTTAAGCTCGTCGATCCTCTGACGAATTGCTCGCCTCGACAACACCGGCAGTCGGCATTCCTGTTCGTTCGTTTCCTTGACACTGCGGGCCTCGACGCGCTCGCTCGGCGCCGCCGCCGTCCGGTCGGCGAGGATCAGAAACTGGTTTTCCGCCTGTCGAGCGCTCTGGAGCGTGTAGGAACGGCTCTGCCAAGCGGTGCATTTCTGGAGCCATCCCTATTAAGGCTCGCCGCCTGCCCAGCCGGGCCATGACACCCAGCAAAATGAAAAACTGGACGGCGCCGATGATTTTGGCGATGCTTGCTTCGCACTTGCAGCATAGGCGCTTGGGCCGATGTATTTCAGAATGGGCGGTGGGGCATTGAGCGGTCGGGGCGAGGAAATCCGCAACGACTTCTGCAATCGAGAGGCATGTCCATGACATCATTCCAGGTCTGCGTGATTATCGCCGCCCGCAATGCGGCGCGGACAATCCCGGCTGCCATTGCATCGGCGTTACGCGAACCTGAGGTTGCGGAAGTTGTCGTCGTCGATGACGCGTCCACCGACGATACGGCGAAAGTCGCCCACGCAGCCAGCGACGGTACGGGCCGCCTGTCCGTCATCCGCTTCGACGTCAATCGCGGCCCCTCCTTTGCACGCAACGCCGCGATAGCCGGTTCCAGGTCGCCGTTCATCAGCATCCTTGACGCTGATGATTTCTTTTTCGAAGGCAGGTTTCACAGACTGTTCGCCAGCACCGATTGGGATTTCGCCGCAGACAACATCATGCTTGTCAGGGATGACGCGGCAACCGACGTTTCGAAAATCGTTGCTCCACCGTTCTCGCCCGAGCCGGAATTCCTCGATTTCGAGGGCTTCGTCGACGGCAATATCTCCAGGCGCCGTGTGCAACGCGGGGAACTGGGCTTCCTCAAGCCAGTGATCAGCCGCGCCTTCCTCGATCGGCATGGACTGCGCTACGACGAGAAGCTGCGCCTGGGTGAAGACTATGAACTCTATGCGCGCGCGGTTGCCCATGGCGCGCGTTTCAAGGTCATCAAATCCTGTGGCTACGGCGCGATCGTGCGCGCCGATTCGCTGAGCGGACGGCACAAGACCCAGGACCTGAAGCATCTGGCCGATGCCGACCTGGCACTGCTTGCGATCGACAGTCTGCCGGAGGCATCGAAGGCTGCGCTGAGAAGGCACGAGCGGCACATCCGCGACAAATACCGGTTGCGGAAGTTTTTAGACGTGAAGGCTGAGCGCGGGTTGGTGCCGGCCGCGGCCTACGCCTTGGCCGGCTCGTCCAACCTCACAGCCGTCGTCCGCGGCGTTGCCTCCGACAAGCTGGATGCGCTGTTTCGCCGCGCTGGCCTCGCCGCGAAGCGTCAGCATGTGCCGCCGCTGCGCTTCCTCATGGCCGGAACCAGCACGGCCAGCGATAGCTAGGCCCGTCAACGTGCGATGGCGGTAGCCACTCCGTTACCGTTAGGTCGGCTCGCACCATTTCAACGAGATTCATGAGTTTACGATCTAGGTGGTTGCCTATGGGCGCCGGGAATGGCAATCTATGTTGCGGTGCAGCAATTGTGGACGGCCAACCGAACTGGCCCGAGACATACCCTGTCGGAGGAGCTGGACGATGCAAGAAATGTCTTTTGAATGTGGACGGGCACTAAGGCCGTTCACCAGCTTGACGATGACGGGGCGCTGACTACATGGCCTCGATCTTTCGCTTCCGATCGAGAGATCCGGCGCGCGACACGCAGACCGACACCTCGCGCCTCGATCGCTTGGCAAAGCTGCTGGACCAGATCGCGGCCGAAGTCGAGGCGGAGAAGAGCGGACTTGAGAACCGCTACAGGACAACGGCCACCAATGCCGCCTTTCTGGTCGAGGCGATGGAGAACGGTTCGGTCTCCTCGCGCAGGTCTTCCGAAGTCGGCGAACTGACCAGGTCGATTCTGAATTGCGAGCGGCGCATCGCAGCGCTGTCGCGCCAGATGCAGATGATGAAGGATCTCCGTCATTCGCTGGATGAAATCTTCGAGCCGAAGCGGCAGAACGGTCCCGACATGAGGACTGATTTTGTGAAGCCCGCCGATTCCGGCACGGGCTGAGCGAACACCCCGGGTCGGCGCAATGGTTTAGGCACAACACCGAGCTTGGGAGCGACAGAGGTCAAGATCAGGTTGTTTCGTCACGGTTCGAACGATCGCTTTGGGGGCGCACAGCACAAGGTGAGTTTTGATATGAATGCAGATCTTAAAAGCACGTCCGCCCCGGCACCCCGCGGCACCCCGTTCACGCGCCCGATCTCAGGCAAGCTGCGGCCGCTCCGTTCAGACGGCGCGTTTCTGCTGATCGTTCTCGTCAGTCTGGTTGCGGGCCTTGTGCCCGTCCGTGCCCAGGATCTGCCAACCGCGCCGTCTTTTGTCGATGATTTCACCAGCCTCAGTCGCGCGCGCTGGTACATTTCCGACGGCTGGACGAACGGCAAGCATCAGAATTGCACCTGGTCCAAAAGCCTGATCGGGCTTTCCGACGGGATGCTGACGCTCGGTTTCGAGAAGCGCAAGCTGAAGGATCGCGAATTCGCCTGCGCCGAGATCCAGACCAAGCAGCGCTTCGGCTACGGCACCTACGAGGCGCGGATGAAGACCGACACGGGCTCCGGCGTCAACGCGGCATTCTTCAGCTTCGTCGGCGATGCCGACAAGCAGCCGCATGATGAAATCGACTTCGAGGTGCTGACCAAGGACACGTCCAAGGTTCAGGTCAACGCCTACATAGCCGGCAAAGGCAAGAACGAGAAACTGGTCGACGTCGCCGGCGGCACCGACAAGGCCTTCAACGACTACGCCTTCGTCTGGGAAAAGGACCGGCTGCGCTGGTACGTCAACGGCAATCTTGTCCACGAGATCACCGATCCGGCGAAGCTGCCCACCCATTCGCAAAGGATCTATTTCAGCCTGTGGGGCAGCGATACGATGAAGGGCTGGATGGGGCCGTTCTCGGATCTGGGCCGCAAGCTCACCATGCAGGTGGATCGCGTTGCGTTCACCGCACTCGGCCAGCCCTGCCAATTCCCGGAATCGCTGGCATGCAACACAAACTAGAAGCGCATCTGAACCGGCCGGGCCGAAGGTGGTCGGAAAACCGAAGCTTGAACAGGCCCGAAGCCTTGAACAGGAATGAAACCGAATGAATTTGACTGTCTTTGGAATCGGCTATGTCGGTCTTGTACAGGCGGCGGTGCTTGCCGAAGTCGGCCATCAGGTGGTCTGTGTCGACATCGATGCAAAAAAGGTCGAACGGCTCAACCAGGGCCATGTCCCGATCTTCGAGCCCGGTCTCGAAAATATGGTCAAGGAGAACCATGCCGCCGGCCGCATCAAGTTCACCACCGACGCCGCCGCGGCGATCAAGCATGGACAGATCCAGATGATCGCCGTCGGCACGCCGCCGGGCGAGGATGGTTCGGCAGACCTCAAATATGTGCTGGCCGTCGCCGAGGCCATCGGTCGTGAGATGGACGCGCCCAAGATCGTCGTCGGCAAGTCGACCGTGCCGGTCGGCACCTGCGAAAGAATAAAGGCCAGGATCGCCGAGACGCTGAAGGCGCGCGGGCGCGAGGATCTGGTTTTCGACGTCGCCTCCAATCCGGAATTCCTCAAGGAAGGGTCCGCTGTGAGCGACTGCATGAAGCCCGACCGCATCATCGTCGGCACCAGCAACGAGGACACCGAGGCGGTGATGCGCGAGCTCTACGCGCCGTTCAACCGCAACCACGAAAAGATGATCGTGATGGACGTGCGCAGTGCCGAGTTCACCAAATACGCGGCCAATTGCATGCTGGCGACCAAGATAAGCTTCATGAATGAAATGGCCAACCTGGCCGAGCAACTGGGCGCCGACATCGAGGAGGTCCGCAAGGGCATCGGCAGCGACCCGCGGATCGGCTACCACTTCATCTATCCGGGCCTCGGCTATGGCGGTTCGTGCTTCCCGAAGGATGTGCGTGCCCTGATCAAGACCGCCGAGGCTGTCAAGTTCGACGCCAAGCTGCTGCGTGCCGTCGAGGAGCGCAACAACCAGCAGAAGTCGGTCCTGTTCGAGAAGGTGCACCGCTATTTCAAGGGCAATCTCAAAGGCAAGACCTTTGCGCTGTGGGGCCTCGCCTTCAAACCCAATACCGACGACATGCGCGAGGCCCCGGCCCGCACGCTGATGGAAGCGCTCTGGGCCGCCGGTGCCAACGTCCAGGCCTATGATCCGGAGGCTATGCAGGAATGCCAGGCGATCTACGGGCTGCGCGACGACCTGCAACTGTGCGGCACCAAGGAGGCCGCGCTGCGAGGCGCCGACGCGCTCTTGATCGTGACCGAGTGGAAGAGCTTCAGCGCGCCGTCCTTCGATGCATTGAAGAACGCGCTGACCAGGCCCGTCATCTTCGACGGACGCAATCTCTACGACCCCAAGGTCATCGCCCGCCACGGCATCGAATACCACAGCATCGGCAGAATGGCGGCGTGACGCTAGGGCGGTCCAGCAAGGAGCCAGGTCCATGAAAGTTCTGTTTGCAGGCGGCAACGGCTACACACCGCAGTTCAGCGGTGGCGTTCAGTCGAGCACGCACCATCTGGTCGAGCAGCTGCGCGAGCACGGTCATGACGCCTCGGTGCTGGCGGCGCTATTCGGTGACGGCATGTTCGGTTTCAAGGCGCGCGCCAAGATGAAGCTCCTTCGCCAGCGCGCAGTCATCGACAGCTATCCCGGCTATCCTGTCGTGCGGGCGTGGTTTCCCTGGGAGGCGGCCCGCTTCGCCGTCGAACGGCTCGATCCCGATGTCGCAGTCGTGCAGTGCCACAAATCGGTGCCGATCGGAAAGGCGCTGCAGGCGCTCGGCGTGCCGCTCGTGGTCTATCTGCGGAACGTCGAATTCCACGAATTGGCCGGCGACCTGCGCGAATTGCATTCGGCGCTTTATATCGCCAACTCCGAATTCACCGCGCGCACCTATAAGGAAAAGTTCGGCATCGACTCGACCGTAATCCCGCCGACCATCAATCCCGGGCTCTACAGCACGCCGACCACCGGTGAATTCGTCACGCTGATCAATCCTTACAATGAAAAAGGGTTCGAACTCGCCGTGCGCATCGCCAGCCAATGCCCCGAAATCCCGTTCCTGTTCGTCGAAAGCTGGAAGCTCGACGACGACCACCGGGCGCAGATCGAACGGATCATCGCGCCGCTACGCAACGTCAGGCTGGAAAGCCGCACCAGCGACATGAAGACCGTCTATGGCCGCACCAAGATCCTGCTGGCGCCCAGCAAATGGGAAGAAGCTTGGGGGCGGGTGGCATCCGAGGCCCATTGCAGCGGCATTCCAGTCGTCGGATCCCGCCGCGGCGGCCTGCCGGAAGCGATTGGCGCCGGCGGCGTTGTGCTTGACTATGACGCACCGCTCGACGACTGGGTTGCCGCGGTCAGGCGACTATGGAGCGACAAGGCCGAGTACGATCGGCTGTCGGCGGCGGCGCAGCTGTTTTCGGAGCGGCCGCAAATGAACCCCGACAGTCAGTTCACGACCTTCCTCGGCGTTCTCGACAACGCCAGGCAAGGCGCGCTGGAGCGTGCCGCCTGATGCATTTCGTCCAAAATCGTTTATGTCGCCCAACAGCCCGCTTTTGCGCCTGACCGGGGTGTGAGCGGCTTTGGGACACAACATGCACAACACCAGACGCTTGAAGCGCCTCGCACGGCGGCGACGGGCGTCAGCCCTCATCCGTGCGAGCAGATCGCCGACCGGCCTCGAAAGATCGTCCATTCGATGAAGATTTGCTTCGTAGTTGATAAGTTCCCCTCTTTGTCGGAGACCTTCGTCCTTGACCAGATAGAAGGGTGCCTCGAGCGCGGCATGCAAGTCGGCGTCGTCTGCAACGAGACGTCCTTCGGCAAGGACAGCAACACCGACGATCGCCGCTGGCAGGCTCTCCCTGGCAAGGTCGTCTGCTGGTGGGGCGGGCTGGGGCGCTTTCGCCCGACGCTCAGGAAATGGTCGGGCAGGTTCTGGGATAAGCTCTCGACCGCTGTCGACATCGCTTTTGCGCGCAAATTGCAGAACGCCGATGTGATCGTCGCGCATTTCGGCAATAACGGCATGCGCGTCGCCCGCGCCATGAAACGAGGCCGGATTTCCGCTCCTTTGGTGACCATATTCCACGGCCGCGATGTGGGGGAACCGCTGCATGACAACACGCTCACGCGCTATAAGGTTGTCTTCGACAAGGGCGTTCTCCAGCTCCCGGTGAACGCGTTTTTCCGCGATGCCCTGATCGGCGTCGGAGCACCCCCGGCGCAAGTCATGGTTCACCATATGGGCGTGCGGCCCGGTGAGATCGGCTACCATTGGCGTTCCTGGGAACGGGACACACTGTCCTTCATCTCGGTCTGCCGGCTGACCGAAAAGAAGGGCATCGAATTCGCCCTTCGGGCGCTCGCCAGCCTGCCGCGGCGCGACTGGGTCTATTCGGTGATTGGCGGCGGCGAATTGCTGGAAGAGTTGAAGAAGCTCGCCGCAAATCTCGGCATTGCCGACCGGGTGACTTTCCTCGGGCCGCGTCCGCACGCCGAGGTCAAGCAGCGCCTGCGCGACGCCCACGTATTCCTGTTGCCGAGCGTTGCCGCGCGAGACGGCGATCTCGAGGGTATTCCGGTGGCGTTGATGGAGGCTATGGCCGCCGGGCTGATCGTCGTCAGTACCTATCACTCGGGCATTCCCGAACTGATCGAAGATCAGGAGACAGGCTTCCTCGCGCCGGAGCGAGACGTTACGGCGTTGGCCCGCAAGCTTGTCTGGGTGGCCGAGAACCCGGACAAATGCGAGCGCATCGCACGTGCGGCGCGCCGTAAGATCGAGCAGGATTTCAACGCGGACGTGCTCAACGAACGTTTTGCGCAGATCGTTGTCCAGCTGGCCGAAGCCAGGCGCCCGGCATGAACGCCAACCCGCCCCCCCAGTTCGGTCGTGTCGCCCTGCGCGGCGGCGTGGTGACGATCGGCGCGCAAGGCTTCAAGATGGCGATCCAGTTTCTCTCCGTCATCGTGCTTGCGCGTCTGCTCGTGCCCGAGGATTTCGGCCTGGTGGCTTCCGTCGGTCCGATCGTGGCCTTTGTGGGGCTGCTTCAAAACCTTGGCCTGCAGCAGGCTGTGGTCCAGCGCAAGGATATCAGCACGGAGCAGCTCAACCAGGTATTCTGGATCAGTGCGTTGGTTGGGCTGGGCAGTGCCGCGATGGTGGCATGCCTGGCGCCCGCCATCGCCGCCTTCTACGGCGATCAACGCATGGTCGGGATCACCATCGGCTCTGCCTTGCCGCTGCTGCTTGGCAGCCTCGCCGCGGTGCCGCTGGCGCTGATGAACCGTCACTTGCGCTTTGGCCAGCTCGCGCTGAACGACGTGATTACCGCCGCTGCCGGACTTGCGACTACCGCAATCGCCGCCTATGCGGGACTGGGCTATTGGTCGCTGGTCATCGGCCCGGCGGTATCGGCTGTTGTCGCGCTGGCCGCGGCATGGCAGGTGGCGCGCTGGACGCCGTCTCGGCCGGACCTGAAGGTCGATACCGACATATTGTCCTTCGGCGCCAATCTGACCGGCTTCAATCTGGCCAACTTCTTCTCGCGCAATCTCGACAACATCCTGATCGGAAAATATTCGGGCGCGATCGAGCTCGGCTATTATGACCGCGCCTACAAGCTCCTGCTGTTTCCGCTGCAGAACATCAACCAGCCGCTGACACGCGTGATGGTGCCGCTGCTGAGCCGCATCCATGAGGACAAGGCGCGGTTTCGCGACATCTATGTGCGAACCAACTGGATGCTGGCGGCCGTCACCATGCCCGGCATCGCGGCGCTGACGCTGACGTCGGACCAGGTGGTGGGGCTTCTCTTCGGCGAGCGCTGGGCGGCGGTGGCGCCGATTTTCGCCTGGCTGGGCATCGCCAGCCTGATCCAGTCCGTCTCGAGCACCACGGGATGGATCTTCATCTGCCAGGGCAAGACCAAGACCATGTTCCACTGGGGCATCTACTCGTCGCTGACGACGGTCGCCGCCTTCATCATCGGATTGCACTGGGGGGCCGTCGGTGTCGCGGCGGCCTATGCAATCAGCGGCTATGTGCTGCGCGTCCCGGTGCTCGCCGTCCTGGTCCACCGGGTCGGCCCGGTGACCGCAGCCGACTTCCTGATCATGCAGGGGCTTTTCATCGCATCGTCGCTGCTTGCCTGGTCCGTGTACCGCGAGTTGCCGGCATCGCTGACCGGTCAGTCAGACCTGCTCGCGGTGGTCCTGGCGGTTGCCCTCAACTATTCGATCGGCCTGGTCCTTATGCTTGCCCTTCGCCAGTCGCGCGGCGCCCTGTTCACCACGCTTTCCAGCGCCATGCGTAACGCCCGCTAGGCGAGCGATCACCGGCCTCAAAAGCTCACCTGCCGACATCGCCGACGCATGCTCCTCAAGCACTGCCTGAAGGCTCGTCCTGCGATAGAGGTCGAGATTGGCGGTAAGTCTGCCGAGCTTCTCGCTCGCTTCCTCGGGCGTCACCGTATCGATGTCGAGCAGCAGGTCGGCGACGCCGATCCGCTTGGCAAGCTCCTTGGTCTTGAATTCATAGGCGATCGGCAGCACCGGCGTGCCGACGCAGAGCGACATGATCATCATATGCATGCGTGTTGCGACGACAAAGTCGAAGCCTTTCACCAGGGCCATCAATTGCTCCGGCGTGTGGAACGAAGCGTCCACGCTGACATGCTTGGCGATCTCCGGATCGAGTTCGGCAACGATCGCCCTCGCCGTCTTGGAATCGTCATGGGCGTATTCCGGCACGCCCTGGCAGGTGGAGACGAAGGTGACCTCCTTGGCGTGGTCCCTGACCAGGATAGTCGCGATCTCGCGGATCGAGTCGATGTAGCGGCGCATGCCGCCCTCGCCGTCGCTGACATAGTTCCAGTGACGGACGGAAATGGCGACGCGGCCGGTGACGGTCGCCGACTGGCCGGAGGCCAGAATTGTTCCGATCCTGTCAGTATCGGCCAGGGCAAAGACGGCGTCGGCCACGACGTGGCATTTGCCGGGGTCTTTCACCATGTCCACAATGTGGCCCCGCGAACGTTCGTCGCGCAGCAGGATGAGCGGGCTCCGGTCGAAGATCGGGCTCAACTCCTGGCGATTGTAACTTTTGTTGAACGGGCCGAGCGATTGTGTGAAGAAGACCGGGTCCTTGCCCAGAATCGCGTCGATCCTGAATTGATTGAGGCGCCGCTCCAGATTGTAGGTCTCGACGAGATAGGTTCCGCCTGTCGTGACCACGAGGTCGGCGCCTTTGTAGATCTCGAGACCACGGCGATTGCTTGAGCTGAACAAACGCCCGACAACGCCGCGGATGCCGAACCGCCGCAGGGCATTGAGGACGAGCCGATTGTAGATCGGCTTGAACAGGTTCTTCAGCCCGCTGCCGTATTTGTAGCGGAACAGCGATTCCGACAGCAGCTTGTGGAATTCGAGGTCCGGATAGTCCTTCTTCGTGTAGAGCCTCGCCGCCACCTCCGGCTGGCTGTCGAAGACGTAGAACTGGATGTCGTCCTGCACGATCGTCTTGAAAACATGGCGAATCGCCAGGAGAATCGCTGCATCCCCGGTATTCAGGCAGACGGTGTTTTCAACCGCGATCTTCATGGAATGACCTCATTTCGTGAGTAGTCCCGTGCTTCCATCGACGGGCGCGAAGGGGCGAATTGCAGGCGGGTTGGCCGAAAATGCTGCACGCCAAGGATGGTCCTCGCGTCGTGATTATTGGCGCGCAGTCCGATGGCAGGCCAGCGCGCGGTCTATGCGGCCCAAGCAGAGCGAGATTAACCCATCGATTTTGCAGTGCAACAAAAAACGTGGATCTTTGCTACGCTGCAACCAAAAATGTTGCGATGCAGCAAGAGGTGTACTAGCATCGTCGCGGGCGGGCCAACAGCGGTCGAGTTTTCATGCTGCATGTCTTGTACTTGGTACACGACGTCTCCGACCCGGCAGTGCGCCGGCGGATCATAATGCTCAAGGCAGGCGGCGCCCAGGTTACGCTGGCGGGCTTTCGTCGTACGGCAAGCGCAGTTGCTGATGTCGAGGGCTTGCAGCCGGTCGATCTCGGCCCGACTCGTGATGGCCGATTCGCCCAACGTCTGGCCGCGATCATGAAGGCGGTGGTCTCGACCGGCTCGAAGCTGGGCTCAATGCCACGGCCCGACCTCATTATCGCGCGCAATCTGGAAATGCTGGCGCTTGCCCGCCGCGCCAGGTCGGCTTTCCAGGCAACAGTGCCGATCGTCTACGAGTGCCTGGACATCCATCGCCTGCTGCTTCGCGACGATCCGCTGGGCTGGGCGATGCGCGGTGCGGAACGCTTCCTGGCCAGGGATGTTAAGCTTCTGGTGACCAGCTCTCCGGCCTTCATCGCCAACTATTTCAAGCCGTTCGGACAGGTTGCCGCCCCGGTCGAACTGCTCGAAAACAAGCATTTCGAGCCGGCCGCAGCTTCGCTGGACGACCGCATTACGGCGGAGAATCCCGTTGCGCCGCCGTGGCGGATCGGCTGGTTCGGTGCGCTCCGCTGCCGTCGCTCCCTGGAGCTTCTGGCCGAATTTTCGCGCCGCCTCGACGGCCGCTTTGAAATCGTCCTCAGAGGCCGGCCGGCGCTGTCCGAATTTCCCGATTTCCATGGTTTTGTTCAATCGGAACCCTGGCTGTCGTTTGGCGGGCCCTACCGCAATCCCGAGGATATGGCGGCGATCTACCACGAGGTTCACTTTTCCTGGGCCATAGACTTTTTTGAGCAGGGCCTGAACTCCGAATGGCTGCTGCCGAACCGGCTCTATGAAGGCTGCCGCTTCGGAGCTGTGCCGATTTCGATGGGAACCACCGAAACCGGCCGGTTCCTCGACCGGCAAGGCATCGGGGTTCTATTGTCAGAAGCCACGCCCGAGGCGCTCGAAGCCGCCGTCGGCACGATGGAGCAGCATCGATTCGAGACATTGAGGGCGCGTGTTCTTGCCCGCAATCCGCGCACCTGGAGCCACGACCGCGCCGATTGCCGGGCGTTTGTCGAAAAGCTCCGCGGGCTGACTGCGGCTCCCGGTCCATATGCTGCCGAAGCATTGGCATAGAAGGACTGCCGATGACGCAAACCGACATTCCATCCTGCATGATCGTGGTTCCGTGCCTGAACGAAGCGGCCCATATCGGCGCATTGCTTCGAGAGCTTCGCCCTGCGGCCGAGAGGCTGGGCGCCGTGATCATCGTTGCCGATGGCGGCAGTACGGACGGCACCAGGACGATCGTCGCGGATATCGCCGCAAAAGATCAGCGGGTTACCCTGCTGCACAATGAAAAGCGCTTGCAGAGCGCGGCGATCAATCTCGCCGTCGCCAGATTCGGGGAAGGCGTCGACTATCTCATTCGCATCGATGCGCACGGCGGCTATCCCGCGGATTATTGCGACCGGCTGATCGAAGAAGCGCAGGCCACCGGCGCGGATTCGGTGGTCGTCTCGATGCTGACCAGTGGCAGCGGCATGGTTCAGAAAGCAGCGGCAGCGGCGCAGAATTCCAGGCTCGGCACCGGCGGCTCCAAGCACCGGCACCTTTCGGCGGGGGAATGGGTCGATCATGGCCACCATGCGCTGATGCGGATATCGGCCTTCACCGCGGTCGGCGGCTATGACGAGACGTTCAGCCACAATGAGGATGCCGAACTCGACTATCGGCTCCGCCAGGCCGGCTACCGCATCTGGATGACCGGCAAGACGCAGATGGTCTACTATCCGCGCTCCTCGCTGAAGGGCCTCTATTTTCAGTATCTCGGCTATGGCCGTGGTCGGGCGAAGAACGTTCTCAAGCACCGCATGATCCCGAAGATCCGGCAAATGGTGCCGCTTCTGGTGTTCCCCGTGGTTCTTCTCGCCGCCTTTTCCTTCGTCCACTGGCTGGCGGCCGTGCCGCTTTTGCTATGGGCGTCGATCTGCCTCGGCTACGGCTTTTGGACCGCCGTCAGCCAGCGCAAACCCGACATTGCGCTTGCCGGGGTCTCGGCAATGGTTATGCATTTCGGCTGGTCGGTCGGTTTCTGGCTGCAACTGCTCGCACCGCGACCGCAGCGCGAGGTAGCGTGATGGAGCCGGTCAGGAAAAATCGAAGCATCGATATCTGCATCTGCACATTTCGCCGGCCGGAGCTTGCCGACACGCTTCGCTCCATAGCGGCCATGGATATGCCCGTGGGATTCGACGTCGGTGTCATCATTGCGGACAACGACGATACGCCGACGGCCGAAACGCTGGTCGCCAGGCTGGCGGGGGAGTTGAAGCTGCCGGTAACCTACCGGCACGCCCCGGCCCGCAACATTTCGATCGCGCGGAACGCTTGCCTCGATGCCAGTGCGAAGGATTTCGTCGCCTTTATCGACGACGACGAGACGGCCACCGCCGGCTGGCTTGCCGAACTGGTGGCGACGGCGGAAGCAACTGGTGCTGCGGCCGTTCTCGGGCCGGTGCAAGCCCGTTACCGGGCGGATGCGCCCGCCTGGATGCGCAAGGGTGATTTCCACTCGACCCTACCGGTCTGGGTCCGCGGCGAGATCCGCACCGGCTATACCTGCAACGTCCTGCTCAGGATTGGGGCTGAGAGCCTGCGCGGCCGGCGCTTCAGCCTGGCACGTGGCCAGACCGGTGGCGAAGATACGGAATTCTTCGACCAGATGGTCAAGGCCGGCGGCCGCATCGCCTTTTCGCCGGACGCTTGGGTCGACGAAGCGGTGCCACCTGCCAGGGCGGCATTCGACTGGCTCGGCCGCCGCCGGTTCCGCGTCGGGCAGACGCACGGTCATCTTCTGGGGCGCAATGTACACGGCCTTGCCCGGCTCAAGCAGGTCGGCATTGCCGCGGCAAAGGCCGCCTACAGTTTCCTGTCGGCAATTCCGGTCGCCATCGACCCCGTGCGCCGGAACCGCAGCCTGCTTCGCGGCATTATGCATGTCGGCGTCGTCAGCGGCCTCGTCGGGGTTCGTGAAATCCGCCAATACGGCCTGTCTTCGCCGCAGCAAGGGGGCAAGCGTGCAGCCTGACGTGAGCTTCGTGATTGCCGCCTACAATGCCGAGGCGACCATCGATCGGGCGATCGCCAGCGCCATTGCCCAGCGCAATGTCAGCGTCGAGGTTATCGTCGTCGACGACAGGTCGGCCGACCGGACGCTCGATTTGGCGAGATCCTACCCCGAAGGCATCGTACGCGTGGTCGCGCTTGAGCAAAACCGTGGCCCCGGCGGCGCCAGGAACGCCGGCCTTGAACTTGCCCGCGGCAGGTGGGTCGCGGTGCTTGATTCGGACGACGCGGTCTATCCCGGGCGAATTTGCACCATGATCGAACGCGCGGAGAAGGCGGGCGCCGAGATCGCGGTCGATAATCTGCAGGTCGTTCGCGAGGATGGCGTTGCCGAAGAGACGATGTTCCCGGCCGACTATCTGGAAGGGCTCGGTGAAATCTCGCTGGCGGATTACATCGCCGGCAATGTGGTCTTCGAATCGAGATTCAATCTCGGCTATCTCAAGCCGATCTTCCAGCGCCGGTTTCTGAACGAAAACGGGCTGCGCTACGATGAAAGCTTGATCATCGGCGAGGACTATATCCTCCTGGCCAATGCTCTGGCCAAAGGCGGCAAATGCGTGGTCGAACCGACGACGGGCTATATCTACCACATCCGCACCGGCTCCATTTCCCGGGTGCTAGAGCTTCATCACGTCGAGGCGATGCGCAGGGCCGATGCCATCTTCGCCGGAACCCATTCCATGGATGCTGCGGCCGCGGCGGCGTTTGCCAGGCGCGCCCGCAGCCTGCGGCGGGCGGCATCATTCCTGTCGCTGGTTCAGCACATCAAGGCGCGGTCCCCGCTCAAGGCGATATGGACGGCGCTCAGCGATCCGGCAGCGGTTCGGCATATGGGCATGCCGATCGCCGTCCGGCTGCGAAGGGTGGCGGCACAGTTTGCCGTAGTGGCGGGGAGGTGAAGGGCTGCGGGCGAATGAAGACAGTTTTCGCCGCCTGCGACGGGTTGAAATCGATCAGAAGGAATATGCAATGAAAAAAGTCAGGAAGGCAGTCATACCGGTGGCAGGGCTTGGAACGCGGTTCCTGCCGGCGACCAAATCCATGCCGAAGGAAATGCTGCCGGTGGTCGACAGGCCTGTCGTGCAATATGCGGTGGATGAGGCGTTCGAGGCAGGCATCGAGCACATCGTCTTCGTTACCGGCCGCAACAAGGCGGTGATCGAGGACTATTTCGACCTGCATCCTGAACTCATCGGAACCCTGGAGCAGAGCGGCAAGAAGGCGCAGCTTGAAGCGCTCGAAAGCCTGCTTCCCGTCGCCGGCGCGACGAGTTTCATCCGCCAGCAGTCGCCGCAGGGCCTCGGCCATGCCGTGTGGTGCGCGCGCGAAGTCATCGGCGACGAGCCCTTTGCATTGCTTTTGCCGGACATGGTGTCCTTTGGCGGGCGCGGCTGTCTCGCCGAAGTCGCCGATCTTTATGCACAGACCGGCGCAAACGTCATTGCCGTCGAGCGTTGCGACCCGACCGAGACCAGCAAATACGGCATTGTCGGCCGCGGCGCGGATGTCGGCACCGGCTTCGAAGTGACGGCCATGGTCGAAAAGCCGGCTCCGGCCAACGCCCCGTCGAACTTCTACATCAACGGCCGCTACATCCTGCAGCCCGAGATATTCTCGCTGCTGGGCAGCCAGCAACGCGGCGCCGGCAACGAGATCCAGCTGACCGACGCAATGGTGCGCCTCGCACAGACGCAAGCCTTCTTCGCCCAGCCTTTCGACGGCCGCATGTTCGACTGCGGTTCGAAGGAGGGCTTTATCCAGGCCAATATCGCTTTCGCGCTGGCGCGGGAGGACATGAAGGGCCAGATCTTCGATATGCTGCAGGAATTCGTCCGGTCGCATCAGCGTCGGGAAGAAGCCGCATAATGTCCATTTTTTCGAGGCATTGTGGGTGCGGCTGATGACGCAGGACAGGCCCGTTGCGCCGCGCGTAACGCGCACTGTCCGGCGCAAGGTTTGCACCCTATGTCCCGACCTTCGAGGCGGTAGCGCCTGCAAACTAGAATTGGACCGAAGATGAACTATGCCAATTTTCCTGTCGAGAAGAGGACGCCATTGCCGGCTTCGAGTGCGGCAAACGCCGAAGACTTCATCGACATCGAGCGCCTGCTTGGCATGGCCGCGCGGCAGGCGAAAGTGGTTGCCGCCTGTGCCGTCATCGGTCTCTTTCTCGGCGTCCTCTATTTGCAGACGACGCCTCCTACCTATGTGGCGACGAGCAGCGTGCTGATCGACGAAGGATTGAACAAGGTCGTCGACGACATTTCGGCGGCGTCGGTCAGCATGCAGACCGACTCCGCCGTTCTGAGCCAGATCGAAATTCTGCAGTCGGCCAGGCTGGCGGGGGTGGTCGTCGACAAGCTGAAGCTCGATCAGAACGACGCTTTCATGAACCCTCCGACGTCGGCCCTGTCGAAGGTCGCAGGCTTTGTACGCGGTATCATCCAGTCTGTCCGCCCCAAGCGCGCCGCTAGCACGACCGACGTCACTCAGCTTGATGCTGCGACGCGTGACGCGATCACCGCATCGTCGTCGCCCCGTGACTACGCAATCTTCAAACTGCAGAACCAACTCGACGCCGAGCGGATCGGCCGAAGCTTTGTCATCAGCATCTCCTTCCAGGCGACGGATCCGGCGCTTGCGACCGCCATCACCAAGGCCTATGCCGACGCCTATCTCGCCGATCAGCTCGATGCCAGCTTCGACGCGACCGAGCGGGCGGCGGTCTGGCTGCAAGGCCGGCTGACCGAGCTTCGTGAGAGCTCCCAGGCGGCCGCACTGGCGGTCGAAAAGTTCAGGGCCGAACATGGATTGGCCGTCAATGACGGCCAGCTGATCAGCGACAAGCAACTGTCCGATCTCAACACCCAGCTGATCGTCGCCCAGGCCGATACCGCACGTGCCGGCGCCCGCTATCAGCAATACAAGTCGATCGTCGAAAGCGGCTCGGACAATGCGTTCAAGGACGCTGCGATATCGAACGACCAGCCGAGCAGCTCGGTCATCACGACGCTCAAGAACCGCTATCTCACCGTCGCCAAGCGGCAGCAGGATGTCGAAGCCAATTTCGGCCCGCAACATCCGCAGGCCGTCGCGCTCGCCAAGGAGAAGGCCGACATATCGGCGCAGATTTTCGGCGAGCTGAAGCAGCTCACCGAAAGCTACCGCAACGAATACGAGGTCGCTCTGGCGCGCGAGACCGCGCTCCGCGCAAATGTCGCCTTGGCGGCAGGCAAGAGCTCCATCGACAACCAGTCGCAGGTCAAGCTGCGTGAACTGGACCAGAAGGCGACGGCGCTCTCGACGCTCTATCAGACATTCCTGAACCGCTATGAGGAGGCTGCACAGCAGCAATCCTTCCCGGTCGGCAAGATCCGGGTCATCTCCGATGCGACGATGCCGCAGTCGGCCGCAACCCCGCGGACGGCCATCGTGCTGGGGCTTTCGCTGGCGCTTGGCATAATGATGGGGGCCGGGGTTGGCGGCCTGAATGAATTCAGGGAACGGTTCTTCAGGACCGGCGAGGATGTGCGCGACCGCGTCGGCCTCAAATTCCTCGGCTATCTGCCGGTCATCGGCAAGGCTGGGAAGGACGACCAGCGCGACGACGGTCAGCCCGACGTCAAGGCCGCCGAAACCAGGACTGCCAAGTCCTCCAAATCCCAGTCCTCCAAAACATTGTCGGCAGCCGAAAAACGTGCGCGCATGCGGGTAACCGTCGATGCACCGGCGTCAATGTTCTCCGAGACGCTGCGCAACGCCAAGATCGCCTTCGATGTCGTGATGGAAGGCCAGGGCAGCCGGGTCATTGGTGTGATCTCGGTGCTGCCCGGCGAAGGCAAGTCGACGGTTGCCGCCAATCTTGCCGGGCTGCTTGCGGCCAACGGATCGAAAACGCTGCTGATCGACGGTGACCTGCGCAACCCCGGCCTCAGCCGCAGCCTTGGCATGGAGGCCGAGCAAGGCCTGATGGAAGCGGTGGTGAGCGGGCGGACCTGGCAGTCGGTCGGCAAGATCGACCGGCAGACCAAGCTGGCGATCATCCCGGCCGTCCTGCGTGGCCATTTTTCGCACACCAGCGAGCTTCTGTCTTCGGCCGGCATGCGGCGCTTCATTGACAATGCCAAGGAAACTTTCGAATACATCATCGTCGATCTGCCGCCGCTCGGGCCAGTCGTCGACGCCAAGGCCTTCGCCCCGCTTGTCGACGGTTTCGTGCTGGTCGCGGAGTGGGGACGCACGCCGCGGGCAATGGTGCAGTCCGTGCTGAGCTCAGAACCCTATATCGCCAAGAAGATCGTCGGCGCGGTTCTGAACAAGGTCGAATTGAAGAAACTGGCCAAGTATGGCTCGATCGGCGGCTCCGAAAGATTCTTCGACAAATATTCGAGCTATTATCTGGAAAAATCGGAAGCGCGCACAAAGGCGGCCGCCTGAGCGACGGATATCGCGCTCAGGAAAATATCAGCCTGGCGCGTTTGTCGGCGATCCTGACTGCGGTCAGCCGGCCGCTTTGGAAGGCGCCCGTGTCGATGCCAAGCCGGCGTCCCTCGAGCTTCGGAAACTCGACCGGCGTATGCCCGTGCACCACATAGCGGTCGAGAAGATGCGCGGCTTCGAAGAACTCCGAGCGGATATTGAGCAGGTCGTCCTCGTCTTGTGCGGCGAGGTCGATGCCCGGCCTGATGCCGGCATGAACGAATACGAATTTCGCCGAACAGACCATGACCGGCAGCGCACGCATGAAACTGACGTGGTCGGCGGGAATGATCTCTCGAATGCGCCCGTCGACCTCCTCGTTTGAACCGTAGAGATCGGCCATGCGGTCCGGGTCGACGCCGTAGGAAAACAGCGTTTGCAGGCCGCCTATCGCCAGCCACGACTCTCTCGAAATGATCCCGTCGAGATAGTTCAGCATCACGACTTCGTGGTTACCGGCAAGGCAGATGCGCTGGAAGCCTTGGAGTGGCGGCGCCAGCAGATGATCGAGCACGCGCGCCGACTGCGGGCCACGATCGACGTAGTCGCCAAGCATGATGATGAGCTTGCGCCCCTCGAAAGACGCAGAATCGAGCAGGATGTTCTGCTCCAGGGAGCGAAGCTCCTTATAGCAGCCATGCACGTCGCCGATCGCATAGACGACTGAGTCCCGGATATCGATCTCGAGCCGCTGGCGCGCCGCGGTCCGGGTGTTTCTCGATCGCTGGAACAAGGTCACGAATGGCGTCCCGTATGGCTGTGAATGCGCCTCGATCTCGAAACAACAAGGCGACGCAGCGCGTGGATACCATGTCTGGCACCGGTCGTTCCATACCGGAGCTTCGGACGCAACTCGGCTTACAGGCCGATGCCACGGCCCTTCAGCGCGGCGGTGATCTCGTCGAGGATGGCGGGGTCGTCGATTGTCGCCGGCATGGCCCATTCCTCTTTGTCGGCGATCTTCTGCATGGTGCCGCGCAGGATCTTGCCGGAGCGCGTCTTCGGCAGGCGCTTGATCGTCACTACCGTCTTGAAGGCTGCGACAGGGCCGATCCGTTCGCGCACCAGCGTGACCACCTCGCTCTCGATGATCCCTGCATCGCGGTCGACGCCCGCATTCAGCACGACGAAGCCGAGTGGAACCTGGCCCTTCATCGCATCGGCAATGCCGACGACGGCGCATTCGGCAACGTCGGGATGCGCGGCCAGCACCTCCTCCATGGCGCCGGTCGAGAGCCGGTGGCCGGCGACATTGATGATGTCGTCAGTGCGGGCCATGACATAGAGGTAACCGTCCTCGTCCATCATGCCGGCATCCGCGGTTTTGTAGAAGCCGGGGAATTCCTCGAGATAGGCTTGGCGAAACCGCTCGTCGGCATTCCACAGCGTCGGCAAGCAGCCGGGGGGCAGCGGCAATTTCACCACGACATTGCCAAGCGTACCACGCTTGACCTCATGCCCGGCATCGTCGAGCACGCGGATGTCATAGCCGGGCATCGGCACGCCGGGCGAGCCGTATTTGACCGGCAGCAGGCCCAGTCCGGCGGGGTTGATGGTCATCGGCGAGCCGGTCTCGGTTTGCCACCAATGGTCGATCACCGGCACGTTCAATTTCTGCTCCGCCCATTTGATGGTTTCCGGATCGGCGCGCTCGCCGGCGAGGAACAAAGTTCGGAATTTGGACAGGTCGTATTTTGGGACGAATTCGCCCTTCGGGTCCTGTCCTTTGATGGCGCGAAATGCGGTTGGCGCGGTGAACAGCGCGACGACGCCGTGCTCGTCAATCACCCGCCAATAGGTGCCGGCATCGGGCGTGCCGACCGGCTTGCCCTCGAACAGCACGGTCGTGCAGCCATGCAGCAGCGGGCCGTAGACGATGTAGGAATGGCCGACCACCCAGCCGACATCGGAAGCCGCCCAAAACACTTCGCCTGGCTTGACGCCGAAGTCGTTTTCCATCGACCATTTCAGCGCGACCATATGGCCGCCATTGTCGCGCACGATGCCTTTCGGCTGGCCGGTCGTGCCTGACGTGTAGATGATGTAGAGCGGATCGGTGGCAAGCACCGCAACACAGTCGACATTGGCGCCGGCGGCCCGCTCACGCGCCACGGCGTCGGCATAGTCGATATCGTGATTTTCCCTGAGCTCGCAGCGCAATTGGTCGCGCTGCAGGATGAGGCAGGCTTCGGGCTTGTGCCGCGACATCTCGATCGCTTTGTCGAGCAGCGGCTTATAGGCAACGACGCGCCCTGGCTCCAGGCCGCCGGAAGCGGAGATGATCAGCTTCGGCTTGGCGTCGTCGATGCGGGTGGCGAGCTCATGCGAGGCAAAGCCGCCGAAGACCACCGAATGCACGGCGCCGATCCGCGCACAGGCAAGCATGGCGAAGGCTGCTTCCGGTACCATCGGCATGTAGATGATGACGCGATCGCCTTTTTGGATGCCACGATTCTTGAGCACCGAGGTCAGCGCGACCACCTCGCGCTTCAACTCGGCATAGGTGAATTTCCTGATTGTGCCCGAAATCGCGCTGTCATGGATCAACGCGATCTGGTCGGCACGGGCGCCCGCCACGTGGCGGTCGACGGCATTGAAGCAGGTGTTGCAGGAAGCGCCGTTGAACCACCGGCCATAGACACCTGCATTGGCGTCGAACACGGTCTCGAAGGGCGAGAACCAGTCGATAGCGCCCGCGGCATCGGCCCAGAACTTTTCCGGGTCGCGTTTCCAGCCGTCATAAACCTCATGGTAGCGTGACGCCATCCAGCTTCCTCCCCAGGAATGTTTGCTGTCCTTGAAATAGCGTATGCTGGTTTGTGTAACCATGTATTTGTGCGTTTCGTTTGCTGTCGTTCTAACTTGGCCGCAAATGCAAGGCCGTCGTGGCCTGCGGGGCTGGTATCGGCCGAATTTTCGACATTGGGGGCAGGGCGCGATGAAACTGCGATACGAGCTTGGGTTTGCCGCGGTTGCGACGCTGGCGGTAGGGCTCGCTTCAGCTGCTCAGGCCGGCGATGCGGCGGCACGGCGTATCATCGGCTTTTCGCCCGACGGCAACTATTTCGCCTTCGAGCAGTATGGCACGCTCGACGCTGGTGCTTCGGATTCGGGCTGGTCGGAGATCGATATCATCGACACCCGCACCGATCAGTTCGTCGGCGGCAAGCCGATCCTCATCGTCGACGAGACGGAGGATTCGACGCTGACACTTGCGCAGGCGAGGGCACAGGCCGCGGGGCAGGCGGCGCCCTTGCTGGCCAAATATTACATAGCGTCGCGTGGCGAACGGACTGGCTTCGACAAGTTCACCTTTCCCGAGGACATGGTCGCCTACAACGACATTGCGCGCCTCGAGCAGGTTTCGCAACAATGGCTTTCGCCGACCTATGACGAGCTTGGCATCTCGACCATTCAGCTCGAGCAGATTCTTGCCGATAGCACGGCGGATTGTTCAGCGAGTTTCGACGGGGCGCAGCAGGGCGAGACGACCGGCAAGGCGCTCGGCTTTCGCCTGACGCTGCAGGGCCAGGACGGCCATCCGATCAAGGTGTTGCACGAGGACAAGACCGTACCCAGTTCGAGAAATTGCCCGACCTCCTATAGCCTGTCGGAATCCTACACCTTCGCCCCAGACGGCAAAGCGGGCGTGGTTGTCGTGCTCGTGCAGCGCTTCAGCCAGGGATTTGAAGGGCGTGACCGCCGTTTTCTCGCCGTGACAGGCCAACTGCACTGAGGCAACGCGCTGAGAAGTAGTCCGCTACCCGAGGTTGTTGTCCCTAAAGCGGGAGGGCAGCGAGCATAAGTCCGATCCCGCCGGCGATCAGCAAGGCGGCTGCCAGCATCTTTCCATGGCGCTCGAAACCCGTCGGCGCCCGATCCCAATTGTAACGCATCCTCGAACTCCCCAAACCCGCAGATTCTTTATCTTACGCAGGGTGAGGAGGGCAACTGTCTGACGGTACGCGGCGTTGCCGATGTCGGTCCTATCACCGACTATTTCTGGGGCATTCTCCGCCGCTACATGCCCCAGCGCAGCGCGGCCGTATGTACCGGTGCATCCCACCAAACAGCCGCCTCGTCGTCGAGCATGCTCAGCGTGATCGAACAGCCGGCCATGTCGAGCGAGGTAACATAGGACCCGACCAGCGACCGGGTTACCGTGACGCCGTGCTTCTCGAAGATTTTGCGGGCGCTGTTATACATCAGGTAAAGCTCCATCAACGGTGTGCCGCCAAAGCCGTTGACGAAGAGCAGCGCCTGGCCTCTGGCACCGTCGCCCAGGTCACCCAGGATTGCGGTACAGATCTCGTCGGTGATGGCATCGGCGCTTTTCAATGTGTCACGCCGCCTTCCGGGCTCGCCATGGATGCCGACCCCGAACTCCATCTCGCCGTCGCCGATATCGAAGGTCGGCCTGCCCGCCGCCGGCACGGTGCAACTGGTCAGCGCCACGCCCATCGAGCGCGTCGCGCCGTTGACGCGCTCGCCCAGCGCCTTCAACGGCTCCAGTGGCATGCCTTCTTCGGCCGCCGCGCCGACGATTTTCTCGACCACCAGCGTACCGGCGACGCCGCGCCGGCCGGTGGTGTAGGACGAGTTTTCGACCGCGACGTCGTCATTGGTCACGATTTGCATCACGCCTTCCGACATTTCAGCGGCCATGTCGAAATTCATCACGTCGCCCTCGTAGTTCTTGACGATGAACAGGCAGCCGGCGCCCGTATTGACGACTTCGGCCGCCGCCATCATCTGGTCAGGCGTCGGCGAGGTGAATACCTGGCCGGGGCAGGCGGCATCCAGCATGCCGTGCCCGACGAATCCGCCATGCAGCGGCTCGTGACCCGAGCCGCCACCGGAGATCAGCGCCACCTTGCCCGGCTTGAGCAGCTTGCGGCGGATGAATTTGTGTTCCTCGCCAAGCGCCAGGATATCGGCATGCGCGGCAACGAAGCCGTCGAGGCTCTCGGTCAGCACCGTATCGACCGAATTCAGAAATTTCTTCATGGCTGTTCTCCCGAAATAGCCCAGCGTCAGCTGCCCTTGCCGGCGATGCTGGTGATCTTCTGGATGAAATCGTTGACCGCCCGGTCGAGCGCCGCGTTCTGCTTGTCGTCGCCGAAATCGGGAACGATCAGCGAGACATGACGTGTCTTGCGCATGCCTGCGGCCAGCGACATCTTTCCCGGATGAGCCCGATGGTAGGCCTCAAGGAAATGATCGCGTTCGACCGGGCTGAAATGGCAGACGGAGAAGATAGCCGGCAAATGCTTCGCCGGGATCGGCGTCGAGTAGGCCGGGCTTGAAATCTGCGTGACGAAGCTGCGGTGTTTTCCAAGCGCGTCGGCGAGGCGCTGGCGCATGCCGGACGGGCGCTGGTCGATCACCTGCGACAGGATCGTCTTGTAGGCGCGGATCGCCTCTTCGGGGCCGGATTGCGGTGCCTTGTCTGCCATGCCGGGGCCTAGATCGAAACGTCCGCGATGGCCGCCTTGGCCATCGCGAGTTGGGCGGGAGCGACCGAGAGGTCACGCAGGCCGGTTTCGAGCAGCGCCGGGATCGAGGCGGGGTCGCCGCCGGCATCGCCACACAGGCTGACCGGGATATTATGCTCGCGGCCGAAGGCCGCAACGGAGGCGATCAGCCGGAGCACGGCCGGGTGCCTGACGGAATTCAGATGTGCGACCGACGCATTGTCCCGCGCGGCGGCCATCACGTATTGGGTCAAATCATTCGAACCGATCGAGAAGAAGGCGGCCTTGGCGAATGCCTCCGGTGCTATGGCCACCGACGGCACCTCGACCATGATGCCAAGCGGCGGCATTTTGTGCGCGATGCCGCGCGCCAAAAGGTCAGCCTGCTCCTCAGCGAACAGCGCGGTGGCGTGTTCATACTCTTCCGGAACGGCGATCATCGGGAACATCACCTTTAGATTGCCGTGCATGGCGGCACGTAGCAAGGCGCGGATCTGCACACGAAAGACCTCCGGACGCATCAGCGACAGCCTGATGCCGCGCAGGCCAAGGAATGGATTACCTTCCTCGACGGTCAGGCCCGGCACGGGCTTATCGCCGCCCGCATCGACAGTACGGATCGTCACCGGCCTCTCGCCTGCCCATTCCAGCACTTTGCGGTAGGCGCGATATTGCGTCTCCTCGCCCGGCAGCGTCTTGCCGAATAGGAATTCGGTCCGCATCAGCCCGACACCGTCGCACGCCGCAGCATCGATGCTGTCGACATCGGACGGATCGGCGATATTCACCTGCACGCGGACCGCTATGCCGGTCTTCGTTGCCGCCGGCCTTGTCAGATAGGCTGCCGCTTTGCCGCGATGCGCCGCGAAAGACGACGACGATCGCCGGAATATGGCGATCTCCGCTTTCGAAGGCGCCAACACGATGCCACCATGTTCAGCATCGAGCAGTGCGATTCCGGCAAGGTGAGCCGGCGAAGCACCTGGCCTGGCTAGCCCACGCTCCATGAGCCCAAGCCCCACCACCATGGGCACGCCGCGTGAGCGTGCCAGCATTGCGACATGACTTGCGGCACTTCCGGCCGTAAGTGCTATGCCGCCGCCGGCACTCCAGTCGGTTTCGAGGAAGCGCGTCGGTGCGATATCCTCGCCGTAGAAGATCGCACCCGCCGGCGGCGCAATGTCGCCGCCCCCGATCAGCGCGCGTAGCACCTGGTCGCGTATATCGCGCATGTCGGCGGCGCGCGCCCGGAAATAGTCCCGCTCGGATGTTTCATAGCCGGCTATCTCGGCGTCGAGCGCTTTTCGCCAAGCCACATCAGCAGCCATGCCCTCGGCAATTCGCGCAAAGGCCGGGCCGGTCAGCGCGTCGTCCTCCAGCATGGCGAGCTGGAATTCGAGGATCCCGGCCGCCTCGCTGTCGCTGCTTTCGATCAATGTCGCGAGCCGGCCCGCGGCAATGGAGATGGCGGCCTCAAGCGCCGCCTTCTCGTCCGCGGCAGTCGCCTTGCGGACATAACGCACAGCAGCCTGGTCCAGATCGAACAGCGGCCCCTCGGCATAGCCGGCCGATGCCGAAATGCCCTGCAGCCTAAGCGGTTCGGGCATGGTCCTTGCCTTCGTCGAAATCGCGGCGCACCAGCTCGACCAGTGCTCCGACCGCCTCGCCGGCGCCGTCCCCTTTGGCTCTGATGTGCAGGACAGTGCCTTTCGGCGCTTTCGCAGCCATCACCTTGACGATGCTCTTGGCGTCGAACCATGGCCCGTTGGCGGCGAGCGCAATCTCGACGTCGGCCGAAAACGTCTTGGCAAGCTTGGTGAACTTCACCGAAGGACGCGCATGCAGCCCCACCTCATGGGTGATCAGGACGCTGGCTTCGGCTGCTGCGGACATATTTGTCAAAATTCCCGTTCGTTCACGACGGCGACAATTCGTGCGCCGTCGCCACCACTTCCCTGAGCGAGGCGCCGCCAGAAGCCTCGGTCGCCGCCATCACCGCGCCTTCGACGATCGGCGCATTACAGACGATGATCTTCTGGGCGCGTGGTTCGCCGATCATCTCGATCGCCATCTCGCTATTGGTCTCGGCACCTCCGAGATCAACGAGGATCGCGACACCCGCCTCCGACCAGGCTTTGTCGATGGCGCCCATGATCGCCTCGACATTGGTTCCCAGCCCGCCATGGCCGTTTCCGCCGCACCATGCAAGCGGCACTTCGTTGCCAACCATCTGCCGCACCATGTCGGCGGTGCCTTCGGCGACCAGCGGCGAATGCGAGACGATGACGATGCCGACATTGCTCATGCGCGCCTCTCGATTGCTTCGGCTACGGCCCGCACCAGAAGTGCGGTCGAGCGTGCGCCGGCATCCATATGACCGATCGAACGGTCGCCAAGGAAGGAGGCGCGCCCACGCAGCGCCTTCATCGGCACAGTCGCGTCGGCTGCGTTGTCGGCGATCTCGGCGATGTCCGCCGCCGCCTTTCCCTGCACGAGCGCTTCATGTACCGGCTGCAGCACGTCGAGCATGGTTTTTTGCCCGGCCTGCGACTTGCCTCGGGCGGCCACTGCTTCAATCGCCTTGCCGAAGGCCGCCGCCAGATCGGCGCGATCCGGCGCGGCGGGAATCTCCTTGCCGAGCACCATGAACAGCGTGCCGAACAAGGGACCGGAGGCTCCGCCGACGGTCATCACCAGTTTGGTGCCGACCGCCTTCAGCGCCTCGGGCAACGGCTTTGCCGCAAACGCGCCGGCCTCGGCCCGCACTGCCTCGAAGCCGCGTTTCATGTTGAGCCCATGGTCGCCGTCGCCGATGGCCTGATCGAGCCTGGTCAGCTCTTCGGCATGGGCGGCGATGGTGTTTGCCGCCGCCTCGATCAGCCTGGAAATATCCGCTGCCGCCATATCACCCATGCTCCTGGCCCCTGCGCTGCCGGCAGTACGAGAAAATTGCATATCCGGCAATTGAAGCATTCTTTTCCCCAGTCAAGCGGGTTCGAGCAACGCAGCGAGTGCAGTGAAGACCTCGGCGACGGCAAAGGCGCCGGGGTCGACCACGCCGTCGAGCTGGCTGCCAATATAGGCGGACCGCCCGGCCTTGGCGTTGCGCATGGCAGCGGTGGCCTCGGCGCCGCGTCGCGCCGCGACCGCCGCGTCCTCCAGACTGCCGCTATCCAGCGCCTTCAAGGCGGGTTCCAAGGCATCGATCATCGTGCGATCGCCTATCCTCGCTCCACCATAGAAGGACATCCGATCGAGGCCGGCGAGAAGCGCCTTGGGAAGCGTTTCGCCAGACTCCAGCGCCTGCGCGGCGGCGGTGAAGAAGATCGACAGCAGCACGCCGCTAGAGCCGCCCATGCTGGCACTCAGGATGTCGCCCACGGCGGCCAGCGTTGCGGCAGGGTCGGCGAGCGGCAGCGCCGCAAGGCGGCCAAGCACGCTGCGCGCACCGGCCGCCACAGTCGATCCGGTGTCACCGTCTCCCGCCTTGGCGTCCAGTCCGTTCAACGCGCCTTCAAGCGAGATCAGCCGTTCGCAGATGGCGACCACCAGCCGCTCGGTGCGTGCGTCCGGGCTGGCTTTCGACGCGTTGCCCTGGCCGGCGGCTTTGGCCATCGGCACGACGCTGGGTTGCCGAACGGCTCTTGCCGGCAGCCAGGCGTGAGGACCTACCGGCGCCCGCAACGCCGCTTCGCGCGGCGCATCGAGCCGGATCAGCGACAAGGAAAAGCCGTTCATGTTGAGCGCGGTCATAAGCTGCCCGGGTCCGATCGTCAGCGTCACCTTTCGTGCCAGCGGTGATGCCAACACCGCATTGGCGACAAGCAACATTTCCAGCGGTGGCACCGAACCGAGATTGTTGATCAGCAAGGCGTAGTCGCTGGCGGGATCGAGCCGCGCGGCAAGGCGCTCCGCCATGATCGCAACCAGCCTTCCGGCACTTTGCACCGCAATCCGCTCAACGCCCGGTTCGCCATGGATGCCGAGGCCGAGTTCAGCGTCGTCGGCGCCAAATCTTTCGTCATGGCTCTGACCGGGGATCGAGCAGGATGACAGCGATATGCCGAGGGAAACGATATCCGCCGCCGCAGCCCGCGCCGCAGCGGCAACCGTCGCCAGATCGTTGCCGGCTTCCGACATGTGGCCGGCGATCTTGTGCACGAACAAGGTGCCGGCAACGCCACGCGGCTGGGCAATATCAAGCAGGGCGATGTCGTCGGCGACGATCACCATCTCGACGCGGAAGCCTTCGGTGCGCGCCTTCTCGGCGGCCAAGCCGAAGTTGAGGCGATCGCCGGTATAGTTCTTGACGATCAGCAGGCACCCGGCGGGACCGGTCACCGCGCGGATGGCCGCCAATACTGCTTCCACGCTCGGCGAAGCAAAGATCTCGCCTGATACTGCCGCCGTGAGCATGCCCATGCCGACGAAGCCGGCATGCGCGGGTTCGTGCCCGGCCCCGCCGCCGGAGATGATGCTGACCTTGCTCTTATCCCAGTCTGCACGGAGGACGACCTTGATTTCGGGATAGCCGTCGAGGCGGGCGAGATCGCTGGTGCCGGTCGTGCCGAGAAAGCCGTCCAGGGCCTCAGTTACGATCGTATCCCTGTGATTGAAAAAATGCTTCATCGAATTGGTCCACTCCGGTGCCCGAAATTGCCGGTTGAAAGGTGCCGGGAAAACACTCGCGCAGCGCTCACATCAGCCGTCGCCCATCGGCGCCGAAATACAGCGGCGAGCGATAGCGGATCATTATCCTGTCGCCCTGCGCCAGGTCGGTGTCGGGGTCGGTCAGCGTCACCAGCTTCCTGGTCCCCACCGTCACGTGCAGATGGTTCTGGTCGCCGAGATGCTCGATCCAATCGACGACGCCGTCGGCATGGCCGTTCGTCGCCTTCGCGATCGAGAGATGTTCGGTCCGCGCACCGATTGTCCTGGTCCCCGCCGGCGCTCCGCCATCCGGCAGCAGTCCGACCGGCAACAAATTGATTGCCGGTTGGCCGAGCCTGGCCGCGACGTGAAGGTTTGCCGGCTCAGAATAGATCGTGCGCGGCGAACCGATCTGCACCAGCACACCGTCGGCGAGGATGCCGATGCGGTCGGCCATGGTCATCGCTTCGATCTGGTCATGGGTGACGTAGAGCATGGTGGCGCCGAGTTCGGCCTGGATGCGCTTCAGCTCGAGCCTGAGATCGGCCCGCAGCTTGGCGTCGAGCGACGACAGCGGCTCGTCCATCAGGTAGATCGACGGCTTGCGCACCAAAGCGCGGCCGATGGCAACGCGCTGCATCTCGCCGCCCGAGAGTTTGGTCGAGCGATTATTCAGCTTGTGGTGGATGCGCACCATCTTGGCCACGTCCTCGACGCGGCGGCGGATCTGATCCTCCGGCATTTTCCTCGCCGGCGAGCGCAGCGGAAAGGCGAGGTTGTCGTAAACCGACAGATGCGGATAGAGCGAATATTGCTGGAACACGAAAGCGGTGTCGCGCTCGGCCGGCGACAGCGTCGTCGTGTCGTGGCCGGCAATATGGATCGAGCCCGCTTCCGGACGCTCCAGCCCGGCGATCAGCCTGAGCGTTGTCGTCTTGCCGGCGCCGGTCGGCCCGAGCAGCACGACGAATTCCCCGTCGGCGATATGCAAATCGAGATTGTCGACGGCGACATGCTCGCCAAAAGCCTTTGTCACGCCCTTGATGTGAACGTCAGCCATGATGCGCTCTCCCCTGGGAGGCCGAGTCATGGATTTCGGTGCGCACCGCACGGCCGGATCCTTTTGCGAACAGTGACAGCCGCGCGCTGTTCAGCGCCAGGCCCACATGATCGCCCGGATTGAGCCGGATTTCGGCCGGCACCCTGGCCTTGATGATGCCGTCTGCCGTCTCCACCGCCACGATCTGGGTGGTGCCGAGATATTCCGTGCCGTAAATAGCTCCGCGCAGCTTCGAAGCGTCGTCGAAGCGGATGTGCTCCGGTCGGATGCCAAGCGCCATCTCGGCCGGCGCGACATCCTCGCGCACCTCCGGCACGGCCACCCTCGCGCCCTGCACAACAACTTCCCTGGCGCCCTTTGAAAGGCCGCCGCCGAAGCCGAGGAAATTCATCGGCGGCGAGCCGATGAAGTCGGCGACGAACATCGTCGCCGGCCGGTCATAGATCTCGCGCGGGGTGCCGAACTGTTCGATGACGCCGTGGTTCATCACCGCGATCTTGTCGGCCATCGACATCGCTTCCATCTGGTCATGCGTGACATAGACGGTGGTGGCGTGGATGCGGTTGTGCAATTCGCGCAGCTCATGGACCATCAGGTCGCGGAATTCGGTGTCGAGCGTGCCGAGCGGCTCGTCCATCAGGAAACATTTTGGCCGCCGCACGATGGCGCGGCCGAGCGCCACGCGCTGGCGATCGCCGCCGGCCAGCCCGGAGACCGATTTGTTGAGCAGATGGTCGATCCGCAACAGCTTCGCCGTCTCTTCCACCCTGGCCCGAATTTCAGCGCCTGGCATGCCTTGCGCCAGCAGCGGGAAACCGATGTTCTTTCTCACATTCATGTGCGGATAGAGCGCGAACAGCTGGAACACAAAGGCGATGTCGCGCTCGCGGGCACGCCGCATGGTGACGTCCTCGCCGCCAAGCAGGATCTTGCCGCCGGTCGGCAGTTCGAGCCCGGCAATCATACGAAGCGTCGTCGTCTTGCCGCAACCCGACGGCCCTAGCATGACGAAGAATTCGCCGTCCTCGACGACGAAGTTGGAATCCTGCACAGCGACGAAATCGCCGAATGCCTTTCTCAGATGTTCGACCCTGATCTCAGCCATCGTCTACTCCGGAAATTTCGAGACGATGATGAACATCGCCGTGCCGGCCAGCATGGTGACGAACGAATAGGTGTAGAGCGCCAGCGCGAAGGGCTGGAACAGCATCAGGAAGCCGATGGCGATGATCGCCGTGGCGACGTTTTCCATCAGTCCGCGCCTGGCCCAGATAGGCCAGCGCGATTTGCGTTTTACTGTCAGGTTCATTTGCGCACCGCGCCGAAGGTGATGCCGCGCAGCAATTGCTTGCGAAGCAGGATGGTGAAGACCAGGATCGGCACCAGGAAGATCGTCGTGCCGGCCGCGACCGCCGGCCAGTCCTGGCCGCCTTCGCCGATGATGGTCGGGATGAAGGGCGGCGCGGTCTGCGCCGTGCCCGAGGTCAGCAGCGCAGCGAAGGCGTATTCGTTCCAGGCAAAGATCAGGCAGAAGATGGCGGTTGCGGCAATACCGGTGGTCGCCTGCGGCAGCACGGTGCGCCAGAACGCCTGCAGCCTGGTGTAGCCGTCGATCATCGCCGCCTCTTCATATTCGCGCGGGATCTCGTCGATGAAGCCTTTCAGCAGCCAGACTGCCAGCGACACGTTGACCGCCGTGTAGAGCAGGATCATGCCGAGCGCGGTGTCCGACAAGCCGAGCTCCCGATACATCAGGTAGATCGGGATGGCGACGGCGATCGGCGGCATCATCCGCGTCGACAGGATGAAGAACAGAAGGTCGTCGGCGAGCGGCACCTTGAAACGCGAAAAACCATAGGCCGACAGCGTGCCGAGGAACACCGCGCAAAAGGTCGAGCCGAAGGCGATGATCAGCGAATTGACGAAGCGCGGCATGAAGTTCGACGGGCCGGCGATCACCATGTTGCGCTTGCGCACCGTCTCGTCGCAGACCCCCGTCGCCGGTCCCAGGGAGTTGATGTATTCCGGGGTTTGCCGAGTCCGGGTCGAGAACAAGTTGCAGTAGCCCTCGAGGCTCGGCTGGAACAGGATCTTCGGCGGATAGGCGATCGAATCCGGCGGCGTCTTGAAGCTGGTGGCGAAGATCCACAGCAGCGGCACGATCGAGATCAGCGCGTAGGCAACGATGATCGTGCCGGCGACGCGCTTCGACGTGGCCGAGGGTGCGACAACAGAATGGGCTGACGTCAGGCTCATCTCTGCTTCACCTTGTTCAGTGCCTTGACGTAGATGTTGGCCAGGCCGAACACCGCGACGAACAGGATGATGGCGAAGGCCGAGGAATAGCCCGTCCGCCAGCTTTCGAAGGCCTGCCGCTTCAGCGTGATCGAGGCCACTTCGGTAGTCGATCCCGGCCCGCCGCCAGTGAGCAAATTGACCATGTCGAACATCTTGAAGTTCTCGATGCCGCGGAACAGCACCGCCAGCATGATGAAGGGCAGCGCCATCGGCAGCGTGATCGACCAGAACTGCCGCCAGTTGGAGGCGCGATCGACCTCGGCCGCTTCGTAGATGTATTCGGGGATCGAGCGCAGGCCGGCGAGGCAGATCAGCATCACGTAAGGCGTCCACATCCAGGTGTCGACGATTATGATCGACCATGGCGCCAGCGACACGTTGGAGAGCATACTGATCTGCGTTGCCGGAATGCCGGTGACGAACGAGACGGCGTAGGCGAACAGCCCGATCTGCGGCTCGTAGAGGAAGCGCCAGAAATTGCCGACCACCGCCGGCGACAGCATCATCGGCACCAGGATGATGGTCGTCCAGAAGGCGTGCCCGCGGAACTTGCGGTCGATCAGCCAGGCCAGCGTAAAGCCGATCAGCGTCTGCAGCAGGATGGTCCAGAACACGAAATGCGCTGTCGTCTGCATGGCGATCCAGATGTCCTGGTCGGCGAGGATGCGCTTGTAGTTCGCGAGCCCAAGGTTCTTCACCACCTCATTGGGACGATTGGCGCGAAAATTGGTGAAGGACAGATAGATCGCCCAGAACAGCGGGAAGATGTTGATGGCTAAAAGCAACAGGATCGTCGGCGAGATGAACAGCCAGGCGAGGCCCTTGTCGCTGATGCCCCGGACCTTGCGGGCCAACGGCTCGGGCGTAGCCCGGGCAACGCTGTCCGCAGTCCGATTGAGCATGGTCAGTCCTGCTTCGGTCACTTGGATCGTCTCGACAATGGAATTTATCTGAACTGTGTCCCGTGCCAAGGGCGGCACGGGACGGTTCGGTCATGGGCTCGGGAGGAGCCGGTTACATCTTGCCCCGGTTACATCTTGCCATCGTCCTGGAAGACCTCGGTCCAGTCCTTGACGAGGCCGTCGAGCGCATCCTTGGCCGAGCCTTGCCCGGCAACGACATAGTCGTGGAAGCGCTTTTGTGATGCCTGCAGCAGCGGGGCATAGCTCGGCTCGGCCCAGAAGTCCTTCACGATGGCCATCGAGTCGAGGAAGGTCTGCGCGTAGGGCTGGCTGGCCGGGAAGCCCGGATCCTTGACGACCGCGTTGAGGCAGGAATAGCCGCCGAGCGACCACCATTTGGACTGCACGTCCTTGTTGGCAAACCATTTGATGTATTTGAGCGCGGCTTCCTGCTTGTCGGAATAGGAGACCACCGAGATGCCCTGGCCGCCGAGCTGGGCGAACTGGTCGCCGTCCGGACCTTTGGGATTGACGAAATAACCTATCTTGTCGCCGCCGACATTCTCGTCCTTCTGCAGGCCTGGCCAGGTGAAGGCGAAGTTCATGTGCATCGCCACCTGGCCGGATTTGAAGGCATCGACACCTTCGCCCATGTAGCTGTTCGAGGCGCCGGGAGGCGTGCAGCAGTCATAGAGCGCCTTGTAGAACTCCAGGCCCTTCACCGATTTATCGGAGTTGACGAAGCCTTCCATCTCGTAGGGCTTTTTCGGGTTTTCGTACTGGAAGCCGAAGCTGTAGAGTACGTCCATGGCGCCCATGGTGATGCCTTCCGAGCCGCGCTCGGTATAGATCGACGCGCCATAGACGGTCTTGCCGTCGATCTCGCGCTTCTGGAAGAATTCGGCGATCTGCTTCAGCTGGTCGAAGGTCGTCGGCGGGCCGAGATCCCAGCCATACTTTTCCTTGAATTCCTTCTGCAGCTCCGGCTTGGAGAACCAGTCCTTGCGGTAGGTCCAGCCGACGACGTCGCCCATCGCCGGCAGCGCCCAGTAATTTGGCGAGTTCTTCGGCCATTCCGAATAGCCGACGACGGTCGCCGGCACGAAATCGTCCATGCTGATCTTCTCCTTGTCGAAGAAGTCGTTCAGCTTGACGTAATGGCCGTTCTCGGCGGCGCCGCCGATCCACTGGCTGTCGCCTATGATCAAGTCGCACAGCTTGCCGTGCGAATTCAGCTCATTGAGAAAGCGGTCGGCATAGTTGGTCCACGGCACGAATTCGAATTTCATGCCGATGCCGGTTTCCTTGGTGAAGTCCTTGGATAATTCCACAAGCGCGTTGGCCGGGTCCCAGGCTGCCCAGCAAAGCGTCAGATCTTCTGCCTGCGCGACGTTCGAAACGGCTGTCGACGCAACGAGTGCCGAGGCCAGACCCAACGCCAATTTAAAGGTCGATTTCATGCCTTCCTCCCATTTGCGAAACGCGTCCGGATGACGGTTTCAAGAGCCCGCTAAACCCCTCTCCTCCGGGGCCTAAACACAGTGGCGGCAACGCCCGGATGTTTAGTAATTTGTTTAGTGATGCAATTTTTACTAAACAACGCAAGCGAATTCGTTGCTGCACCGCAGCATGCTGGATAGGAACCAACGTGAGAAGTTGCGGCGGCCTGCCTAGGTCACCGTCTTGTTGCTGACCGTCACCGGTCGGATCACTGGGGCCGGCGGCAGCAGCGCGCGGATATCGGCGAAGGGGAAGACCGGCTCGAAGCGGAAGGCCTCGGCGAATGATCCGGCTAGGCCGTTGCACTGGCCGGCGCGGAAGGCGTTCTGCGTGCGCGCCGCGTCGACGAAACGCTCGGGATCCTGCGACTGGTGCGCCCGGATCGCCTCCGCCTTGAGATCGAAATGCCCGGAGGTATCGACGTAGTGCGTAGGCGAAAACCCGGTGCCGCCGAACGTGTCGGCATGCAGCACCGGCACCGAGAATGATGCGGCGATGCGCATGCCATCCGATAGCGCGCGGTGGTCGCCATGATAGTCGTTCGGCGCATGCGTGATCGCCAGATCCGGCCCTATCTCGCCGATCACTGCTTTCAGGGCAGCGATCAGGGCGGCGTCCGCCACCAGCGCGCCATCGGGAAAGTCGAGGAAGCGCGGCGTCACGCCAAGCAGACCGGCCGCCGCGGTCGCCTCCTTGCGGCGCGTGCGGGCAAGCGCGGCCGGATCGCCGTAGCCGCCCCTGGTGCCATCCGTGGCTATGGCAAAAAAGAGTTCTGCGCCTTGCGCGGCATAGGCCGCCATCGTACCGAACATGAAGATCTCGATGTCGTCCGGATGCGCGCCAAGCGCCAGTATCTTCACTCTCATCTCTCCCGGAAACGGAAAAACGTGCCCAACGGAATTCTGCTCGCTCTCATCGCCTATGCAAGCTATTCGTGCAGCGACGCCGTTGTCAAAAGCCTGGGCGGGCAGTTCAATGTCTTCGAGATCGGCTTCTTCTCGACATTGTTTGCCGGCTGCTTTCTGCTCTTTGCCAGGCCGCCAGGCGAGCGCTGGCGCGATTTCTGGCGCACGACCCGGCCCTGGGCGGTACAGGCCCGCGCCTGGGCCGGCATCGCGTCGGGCGTGCTCAGCGTCTATGCCTTCACCACCATCCCGCTGGCGGAAGTCTATGCGCTGATCTTCCTGGCGCCGCTGTTCGTCACCATCCTGGCCACGCTGGTCCTCAAGGAGAAGGTCGGCCCCTGGCGGTGGCTGGCGGTGGTCGCTGGCTTTGCCGGGGTTATGCTGGTTGTCAGGCCTGGTTTTCGCGAGTTGCATCTTGGCCATCTGGCGGCGTTCATCATCGCTTTCCTGGCCGCCACCAATGTCATCCTGATGCGTTCGCTCGCCGCTCAGGAAAAGCGCACGACGATGCTCGGCGTGCTGATCGGCTACGGCCTGCTCTTCAACGGCGTCGGTGCGGCGGCCACCTCGTTCTCGCTGCCGGATGGCGAGCAATGGGCCTGGCTGGTGCTGGCCGGCGCCTTTACCGCCGGCGGCCAGCTGCTGCATCTGCTGGCGGTCAAATACGCGCCGGCCAACCGCATTGCGCCGACGCATTACTCGCAGATCGTCTGGGCGGTGCTTCTAGGTGCGTTGTTCTTCAGGGAATATCCCGATTTTCTGTCGCTGGTCGGGCTCGCCGTGGTCGCCGGTTCCGGCCTGCTGACGATGGTGCGCGAGGAGGTGCGGCTCGGCACGGTGCGCTGGAACCCGTTTTCGCGGACCAGGCTTTGAATCGGCGCTGAGGTTGCGCCGCGACCGTCACCGCTGATATGCGATCGGCGCCAACTGGCTGCACAGCATAGCACAATGACCACAAAACCCTTGCCGGACCTGCCGGTCTCCGCTGTCTTGCCGGCGCTCGATGAAGCGCTGAGCCATGGTAACAGCGCCGTGCTGGTGGCGCCGCCCGGCGCCGGCAAGACGACTTTGGTTCCACTGGCGCTGCTCGACGCTGAATGGCTCGGCGCCGGAAAAATCATTCTGCTCGAGCCTCGCCGCCTCGCCGCCCGCGCTGCCGCCCGCCGCATGGCCGAATTGCTTGGCCAAGAGCCCGGCGAAACCGTCGGTTATGCCATGCGCATGGAAAACCGCACGTCCGCAAAGACCAGGATTCTCGTCGTCACCGAAGGCGTGCTGTCCCGCATGATCCTCGACGATCCCGAGCTGCCCGGTGTCGCGGCGGTGTTGTTCGACGAGTTCCACGAACGCTCGCTCGACGGCGATTTCGGGCTGGCGCTGGCGCTCGACGTACAAAGTGCGCTGAGGCCCGACCTCAGATTGCTGGTGATGTCGGCGACGCTCGATGGCGCGCGTGTCGCAAAATTGCTGTCCGGCGCGCCGGTGATCGAGAGCGCAGGCCGCGCCTTCCCGGTCGACATCCGCTATGACGAGCGGCCGGCCGGCATCGCCATCGAGGACGCTATGGCCAGGGCGATCCGCTCGGCGCTTGCCGGGGAGGTGGGCAGCGTGCTCGCTTTCCTGCCCGGCCAGCGCGAGATCGAGCGCACCGCGGAGCGGCTGGCCGGCAAGGTCGGCGCCGACACCGATATCGTGCCGCTCTACGGCATGCTCGACAACAAGACGCAGGACGCGGCGATCAAGCCTGCGCCGCCCGGCCGCCGCAAGGTGGTGCTGGCGACGTCGATCGCCGAAACCTCCATCACCATCGACGGCGTGCGCGTCGTCATCGATTCCGGCCTGTCGCGGCTGCCGCGCTATGAGCCGGCGAGCGGCCTGACGCGGCTGGAGACGGTGCGTGCTTCGCGCGCTTCCGCCGACCAGCGCGCCGGCCGTGCCGGGCGCACGCAGCCCGGCGTCGCCATCCGGTTGTGGCGGGCCGAGCAGACGACGGCCCTGCCGGCCTTCACGCCGCCGGAAATCCTCGAGGCCGATCTTTCCGGGCTGTTGCTCGATTGCGCCGCGTTCGGCGTCGCCGATCCAACCAGCCTGTCCTTCCTCGATCCCCCGCCGGCTGCGGCGCTCACCGAGGCGAGGGCGCTGCTGCGTGCGCTCGATGCGGTCGATGCAGCAGGACGCCTGACGGATGCCGGTGCCGCGATGCGCAGGCTGGCGTTACCGGTGCGGCTCGCCCACATGGTCGCCGAGGCGGCAAGGACCGGACAGACGCTCGAGGCGGCGATGCTCGCCGTGCTATTGACCGAGCGTGGCCTTGGCGGCGAGGGTGCCGATCTCGAACGGCGGCTGATGCGCTTTCACGCCGAAAGATCGCAGCGCGCCACCGCTGCCCGGCAACTGGCCGAGAGGTTGGCAAAGCAGGCTTCACCCTCCCCCTCGAGGGGAGGGTCGGCGAACGAGCCGAGCGCAGCGAGACGAGGGAGACGGGGCGGGGTCGCCGATGGCGTGCCCGAACCGACCCCGCCCCGATCCGCTACGCGGATCAACCCTCCCCTCAAGGAGGAGGGCAGTACTGCCGGCTCGCTCCTCATCCATGCCTGGCCGGATCGGGTCGCCAAAGCGCGCGGCGAGCATGGCCGCTTCGTGCTTGCCAACGGCTCGGGCGCCATGCTCGACGCCTCCGATCCGCTGGCCGGCAAGACCTGGCTCGTCGTCGCCGACCTGCAGGGCAAGGCGCAGAACGCCCGCATCACCGCGGCGGCAGCCATCGATGAGACCGATATCCGTGCCGCGCTGGCGGAAAGGATCGAGACGCGCCGCGAGGTCAGCTTCGACCGCGACAGGCGCGCGGTGCGGGTGCGCGAAACGGTTCGCCTCGGGGCCATCACGTTGTCCGAACGCATGCTGCCGGCGCCGACCGGTGCCGACGCGGATCGCGCCATCCTCGACGCCTTGCGCGAACACGGCCTGTCCCTGTTGCCGTGGACCAGGGATGCGGAGACGTTGCGGCAACGGCTCGGCTGGCTGCATCGCGGCCTCGGCGCGCCATGGCCCGATGTCTCCGATGCCGCGCTCGTCGAGCGCCTCGACGACTGGCTGCTGCCATTCCTTTCCGGTGCCACAGCCTTTACGGCGATTGATCCTAGCGTGCTTTCGCAAGGCCTGATGACGCTGGTGCCGCACGAATTGCAGCGCAAGATCGACACATTGGCGCCGACCCATTTCGACGCGCCGTCGGGCAGCCGGCTACCGATCCGCTACGACGGCGATTGGCCGGTGCTGGCGGCGCGCGTGCAGGAGCTGTTCGGCCTCGACCGGCATCCGGCGATCGCCAACGGCACTGTGCCGCTGACCCTCGAATTGCTGTC
Organism: Mesorhizobium sp. M0136; assembly: GCF_040322515.1. NCBI lineage: Bacteria > Pseudomonadati > Pseudomonadota > Alphaproteobacteria > Hyphomicrobiales > Phyllobacteriaceae > Mesorhizobium > Mesorhizobium sp. M0136. Next base: position 17,672 of record NZ_JAMYTP010000022.1, on the reverse strand, counting down.
GCCGGCGCACCGGCCGATCCAGACGACGCGCGACCTGCCCGGCTTTTGGCGCGGCTCCTGGGCCGATGTGCGAGCAGAGATGCGTGGCCGCTATCCCAGGCATGTCTGGCCGGAGAACCCGCTTCTCGCCGCCGCCACCAGCCGCGCGAAGCCGCGCGGTACCTGATGCTTCCCGGACCATGATCACAACCCGAAGGTCCGCGTCAGCGGTCCCGGTTTTCGGAAAGACCTCCAGCGGTTTCCCCTCTATAATCCCGCCATGATAAACATTCTGCACGCGCCCGACTTCCAGCAAAGCCAGCGGCTGCGCCTCAACACGCTGATCAGGCTGCGCTGGCTTGCCATTGTCGGCCAGAGCCTGACCGTGCTTGTCGTCGCCTACGGATTGAAATTTCCGCTGCCGGTCAGCATGTGTTTTGCGCTGATCGCTTGTTCGGCCTGGATGAACCTGTTGCTGACCTTCCGCTATCCGGCGGCGCATCGGCTTACCCCGTTCTCGGCCTTTGCCATCCTGACCTTCGACAGCCTGCAGCTTGCCGGCCTGCTCTACATGACCGGCGGCCTTACCAATCCGTTTTCGCTGCTGATGACCGTGCCCGTCGTCGTCTCGGCGACGTCGCTGCCGCTGCGGTTGACGGCTCTGCTCGGCGCGCTGGTGATCGTGGCGGCGACGCTGCTGGTCTTCTACCACCTGCCGCTGCCCTGGCATGAGGGGGCGCCATTGGCGATGCCGTTCATCTATGTCGCCGGCATGTGGATGGCGGTGTTCTGCTCCATTGCCTTTACCGCGATCTATGCCTTCCGAGTGGCAGAGGAGGCGCGCCTGCTTGCCAACGCGCTTGCCGCCACGGAATTGGTGCTGCAGCGAGAACAGCATCTCTCGGCCCTCGACGGCCTCGCCGCGGCCGCCGCGCACGAACTCGGCACGCCGCTCGCCACCATCACGCTTGTCGCCAAGGAGATGGAGAAGGCGCTTGGCGAAGATCCGAAATACGGCGAGGACGTGAAGTTGCTGCGTTCGCAGAGCGAGCGCTGCCGCGAAATCCTGAAGCGCCTGACCAGCCTTTCCTCCGAGAGCGAAGTGCACCTCTCGCGCCTGCCGCTGACCTCGCTGGTCGAGGAAGTGACGGCACCGCACCGCGATTTCGGCATTTCGATCAAGCTTCGGCCGGGCGAGCGCATCGGCCCGGAACCGGTGGGCCGGCGCAATCCCGGCGTCATTTACGGCCTCGGCAATTTGGTCGAGAACGCTGTCGACTTCGCCCGCAAGAACGTCACCATACGCTGGAAGTGGAACGAGGCCGCCGTCAGCTTCTCGATCATCGACGACGGGCCGGGCTTTCCGCCGGAGATCATCGACCGTATCGGCGAACCCTACATGTCGACCCGACAAGGCACCGAAGCCGGCGGCGGCCTCGGCCTCGGCCTATTCATCGCCAAGACCTTGCTCGAACGCTCCGGCGCTACGCTCGATTTCCGCAATTCGAGCGAGCCCGGGGAGGGCGCTATCGTGCAGATATCGTGGCCGCGCAGCGTCTTCCTTAATCCCGAGCAGGCTTCGGCCACCATGTTCGACACGGCCTAAATTGGACAATAGCGTTGCGAAACTATATTTGCGTAAAAATCAGGCAGCAGGATTTTCAGCACGATGAGTACTGACGAAACGATTGGCGCATTGGTCGAAGGCGAGGACACCTCGCTGCTGATCGTGGACGACGACAAGCCGTTCCTGACGCGGCTTGCCCGCGCCATGGAAACCAGGGGTTTCGTGGTCGAGACGGCGGAGAGCGTCGAGGAGGCGGTTGCCAAGGCGCGCGCCAATCCGCCGGCCTATGCGGTGGTCGACATGCGGCTGGCCGACGGCAACGGCCTCGACGTCGTCGCTGCCATTCGCGAGAAGCGCGACGATGCTCGCGCCATAATCCTTACAGGCTATGGCAACATCGCCACTGCGGTGACGGCCGTAAAGCTCGGCGCCATCGACTATCTATCGAAGCCGGCCGATGCCGACGACATCTTTGCAGCCCTGACCCGCACGGCGGGCGAACGTGCCGCACCGCCCGAAAATCCAATGTCGGCCGATCGCGTGCGCTGGGAACACATCCAACGCGTCTACGAAATGTGCGACCGCAATGTCTCGGAAACCGCACGCCGCCTGAACATGCATCGCCGCACGCTGCAACGCATCCTCGCCAAGCGCGCGCCGCGCTAAAAGGTTCTGACTCCAGGCTTGCCCGGCCAGCGCCGTTTGCGCATCATCGCTTGGCGGTGTGTCGGACCTTGCCGCTGATACGACGGAGGCGACATGCAGGACGAAAAGCGGCTGGTCTCCATGCTGCGCGAATTCCTCGACAGCGAGGCGGCCGGCGGCCTCATCCTGATGGCTGCGGCGGCCCTGGCCCTGATCGTCGCCAATTCGCCGCTGGCCGAAGCTTATTTCTCCGCCCTCCATGCCTATCTCGGACCGCTCAGCGTCTCGCACTGGATCAATGACGGCCTGATGGCGGTGTTCTTCCTGCTGGTTGGCCTCGAGATCAAGCGCGAGATGCTCGACGGCCAGCTCTCGACCTGGCCGCGCCGCGTGCTGCCCGGCATCGCCGCCGCCGGTGGCATGGCGGTGCCGGCACTGGTCTACGTCGCCATCAACCGCAACAATCCAGCCGCTCTGTCCGGTTGGGCGATCCCGACCGCCACCGACATCGCCTTTGCGCTCGGCGTGCTGTCGCTGCTCGGCAGCCGCGTGCCGGGCTCGTTGAAGATATTCCTTACCGCGCTCGCCATCATCGACGATCTCGGCGCCGTGCTCATCATCGCGGTGTTCTATACCAGCGGCCTGTCGCTGGCCTATCTCGGCGCCGCCTTCGCCGTTATCGCGCTGCTGGTGGTGCTCAACCGCATGCGGGTGCTGACGCTGCTGCCTTATATCGTGCTTGGTGTCGTGCTGTGGGTTTTGGTTTTGAAATCGGGCGTCCATGCGACGCTCGCCGGGGTCGCGCTGGCTCTCACCATACCGCTGAAGATCTCGTCGGGCAGCGGCCACGATCTCGACCATTCGCCGCTGCACCGGCTCGAACACGGCCTGCACAAAATCGTACCCTTTTTCGTCATCCCGATCTTCGGTTTTGCCAACGCCGGCGTTTCGCTCGGCGGTCTCAGCGCTGCCGCACTGGTCGAGCCGCTGACGCTCGGCGTCGCCGCGGGTCTCGTCGCCGGCAAACTGGTCGGCGTGTTCGGGTCTTCCGCGCTTGCCATCCGGCTCGGATTTGCCGATCTGCCGGTCAATGCCGGCTGGCTGCACATGATCGGTATTTCACTGCTCTGCGGCATCGGCTTCACCATGAGCCTGTTCATCGGTCTGCTCGCCTTCGCCAGCGACGTCGCTCTGCAGGACGCGGTCAAGGTCGGCATCCTCGCCGGCTCTTTCATCGCAGCGATCCTCGGCGCCGCTGTGCTGCTGGTTGCGCCGGCCGCGAGCGGGGCGGAGGAGGCGGAAGAATAATCGCGTGGCGCCTTCGGCCTGAGGCCACCGTCTCCCCGAGGGCGCTATCCGTGCGCAATCATGACGTGGCGGACTGCGGTATAGTCCTCCAGCGCATATAGCGACATGTCCTTGCCGTAGCCGGATTGTTTCAACCCGCCATGCGGCATCTCGTTGGTCAGCATGAAATGGGTGTTGATCCAGGTGCAGCCATATTGCAAGCGGGCGGCCGTCGCCATGGCGCGCGAAACATCCTTGGTCCACACCGACGACGCCAGGCCGTAGTCAGAATCATTGGCCCAGTTCACCGCTTCGTCGACTTCGGAAAAGCGGGTGACCGAGACCACCGGGCCGAACACTTCGCGGCGCACGATCTCGTCCTCCTGCAGCGCGCCGGCGACGACGGTCGGCTGGTAGAAGAAGCCGGAGCCCTCGCCCGGCTTGCCGCCCGTAGTGATCTCGATGTGCTTGAGCTCCGAGGCGCGCTCGACGAAGCTCGAGACGCGGTCACGCTGGCGACGCGAAATCAGCGGGCCGATCTCGTTCTCGGTATCATCGGGGCGATCATACTTGATGGTCGAGACCGCAGCAGAGAGGTCCGCGACGAGTTTGTCATAGATCTTCTTGCCGGCATAGATGCGGCAGGCGGCGGTGCAATCCTGGCCGGCATTGTAATAGCCGAAGGCGCGCAGGCCGTTGACCACCGCACCGAGATCGGCGTCGTCGAAGACGATGACCGGCGCCTTGCCGCCGAGCTCGAGATGTGTGCGCTTGACCGATTTAGCGGCGGCCTGCAGCACCTTCTTGCCGGTGGCGACGTCGCCGGTGATCGAGATCATGTTGACCTTCGGATGGTTGATCAGCGTGTTGCCGACGCTGTCGCCGCGGCCGAGCACGACGTTGACGACGCCTTCCGGCAGGATCTCGACAAGGATTTTCGCCAGCTTCAGCGCGGTCAGCGGCGTCTGTTCCGACGGCTTGAAGACGACCGTGTTGCCGCCGGCAATCGCCGGCGCCAGCTTCCAGGCCATCATCATCAGCGGATAGTTCCACGGCGCGATCGACGCCACAACGCCGATGGCGTCGCGGCGGACCATCGAGGTGTGGCCGGGAATGTATTCGCCGGCGACCTGGCCAGGCATCGAGCGGACCGCGCCGGCAAAGAAGCGGTAGCAGTCGACGATCGCCGGGATCTCGTCATTGAGCACGGCATTGATCGGCTTGCCGCAGTTCAGCGCCTCGAGCGCCGCGAAATCCTTTGCCGCAGCCTCGATGCGATCGGCGATCTTCAGGAGATAGCCGGCGCGCTGCGCCGGTGTTGTGCGGGACCAGGTGACGAAGGCTTTTTCGGCGGCAAGTACGGCCGCCTCGATCTGCACGGGGCTGGCCTCGGGCAGATTGAGGATGGTCGCCCCGGTCTTCGGGTTGAGGATCGGTTCCTCGGTCTCGGTGCCTTTTTCGAATTTCGAGCCGATCAGCATCTGCGTGTCCATGGAAGTCTCTCCCTTATGAACGAGATCATTTGCCCGAACCGGCGATCTGGTCGCCGTCGCGGGTCAGGTAATAGGCAGCGAGGATGGGAAGCAGCGTCACCAGCACCACGACCATGGCCACGACATTGGTGACCGGACGCTGGCGCGGACGGATCAATTCCTCCAGCATCCAGATCGGCACCGTCTGCTGCTGGCCGGCGGTGAAGGTGGTGACGATGACCTCGTCGAAGGACAGCGCAAAGGCAAGCATGCCGCCGGCCAGCAGCGCGGTTGCGATGTTGGGTAGCACGACATGCCGAAACGTCTGGAAACCATCGGCGCCGAGGTCCATCGACGCCTCGATCATCGAGCCGGACGTGCGGCGGAGACGGGCGACCGCATTGTTGTAGACGACGACCACGCAGAAGGTGGCGTGGCCGAGCACGATTGTCCAGAACGAGAACGGGATTTCGGCCAGCGCGAAGGCTGAGCGCAGCGCGATGCCAGTGATGATGCCGGGCAGCGCGATGGGCAGGATGACCAGCAGCGAGATGGTTTCGCGGCCGAAGAATTTTGTGCGCGACACGGCAGCGGCGCACAGCGTGCCGAGGACCAGCGCGATGGCGGTCGAGATCGCCGCGACCCGCACCGACAGCGACAGCGCCTGCCAGACGTCGGGGCGATTCCAGGTGACGGCGAACCATTGCGTGGTCAGGCCCGGCGGCGGCCAGACGAAGCTCTTCTCCTCGGTGGTGAAGGCATAGACGAAGATCAGCAGAATCGGCAAATGCAGGAAAAGCAGGCCGCCGGTGGCAGCGAGCTTCAGGCCGATCGGCGCGGATGGGCCATGGTCAGAGCGCATCGAAAGCCCCCATGCGCTTGGCGCCCCAGAGATAGAAGCCCATGATGACGATAGGCACCACGGTAAAGGCGGCGGCGAGCGGGATGTTGCCGGCGGTGCCTTGCTGCGAATAAACGGCCTGGCCGATGAACAGCCGCGAGGTGCCGATGATCTGTGGGATGATGTAGTCGCCGAGCGTCAGCGAGAAGGTGAAGATCGAGCCGGCGACGATGCCGGGCAGCGCCAGCGGGAACAGCACGTTGCGGAAGGTCTGCCCGGGCGAGGCACCGAGATCGGACGAAGCCTCGACCAAATTGCCCGGCACGCGCTCGAGTGCGGCCTGCACCGGCAGGATCATGAACGGCAGCCAGACATAGACGAAGACGATGAAAGTGCCGGTTGAGGAGACCGACAGCGAGTTGCCGCCGACGACCGGCAGCGACAGCCAGGCGTCGAGCAGCCACAGAAGATGCAATTTGGCCAGTAGCCACGTCAGGATGCCTTCCTTGGCGAGGATCAGCTTCCAGGCATAGATCTTGACCAGGTAGCTCGACCACAGCGGCAGCATGACGCCGAGATAAAACAGCGCCTTCCAGCGGCCGCGCGCATAGCGCGCCGCGTAATAGGCGATGGGAAAGGCGATGACCGCCGCCGCCAGCGTCACCAGCGCCGCCATCGTCACCGTGCGCAGGATGATGTCGAGATTGGCAGCCTGCAGCAGGTCGCCATAAGTCTTCAGCGTGAACTGCCGGTTGATCAGGCCGGAGAACTCGTCGATCGAAAAGAAGCTCTGCAAAAGCAGTGCGAAGAGTGAGCCGATATAGACGATGCCGAGCCACAGGACCGGCGGCAGCAGCATGAGCAGAAGCAGGAATTGCGGCCGGCGCCAGAAGAGGTCGGAGAGCGCGCCACGCAGGCCGCCGCTTCCCGGCAGGATGGCGGGCGCTGTGGCCCGCGGCATGGCAGCGTCCAGGCTCATCCGAGATCGTCCATCAGATGTAACTGCTCGCGGTTGAAGGTGAGCACCACCGCCTCGCCTGCCCGGGGCAAGGCAGCACCCGCCGGCACGATGGCATGCAGCCGCAAGCCCTCTGCATCGAGTGCCAGTCTTGTCGTGGCGCCGAGATAATTGGTCGACACCAGGCGGGCGGCAACGCCGTCGCCCTTGGCCGCCCGGCCGATGCGAATGGATTCGGGCCGCAGGCTGCCCCAGCGATGCTGGCCGGCATAGCGCTGGACGAAATCCGGCGGCAACACGTTGGACGAGCCGACGAAATCGGCGACGAAGCGGGTCTTGGGGCGCTGGTAGACGTCTTCCGGCGTGCCGATCTGCATGATCTTGCCATCGTTGAACACGGCGACGCGGTCGGCCATCGACAGCGCTTCGCCCTGGTCGTGGGTGACGAACACGAAGGTGATGCCAAGCGCCTTCTGCAGCGATTTCAACTCCTCCTGCATGTTTTCGCGAAGCTTGAGGTCGAGCGCGCCGAGCGGCTCGTCGAGCAGCAGCACCTTGGGCTGGTTGACCAGCGCCCGGGCGAGCGCGACGCGCTGGCGCTGGCCGCCGGAAAGCTGGCCAGGGCGACGCGCGCCGTAGCCGGGAAGCCGCACCAGCGCCAGCGCGTCTTCCGCCGCCTTTTGCCGCTCCGGTCTGCCGATGCCCTTGACCATCAGCCCATAGGCGACGTTGTCGAGCACGTTGAGATGCGGGAACAGCGCATAATCCTGGAACACGGTGTTGACGTTGCGGCGATAGGGCGGCACGCCCTCGGCACGTTCGCCGAAGATCGAGATCGACCCCGCCGTCGGCTGCTCGAAACCGGCAATGAGGCGCAGGCACGTCGTCTTGCCCGAGCCGGAAGGCCCGAGCATGGCGAAGAACTCGCCCGGCACGATGTCGAGATCGACCGCGTCGACCGCACGCACGCTGCCGAAATGGCGGGAGACTTTTTGGAAGGAAACGGCGGAGGTCATGGGGCTGTCCTGATCTGTCAGGCTCATCAAATTTTCATGCGGTTGCGCCCCTCATCCGCCTGCCGGCACCTCCTCCCCATATGGTGACGGGGAGAAGGGAGACGCTCCAACGCTGGCGGCCCCCCGTTCTTCACCGGGAGAGGGTAAGGGTGACGGGCAGCGCCGGGCTTCGTAGGTGAGGCGAACTCACCGCCCGCCGATGACGCCGATATAGTCCGACACCCAGCGGTAGTAGGGTACGCACTGGTCGTTCTGGGTGGCGCATTTCGAGACCGGCGTCTTCCAGAACTTGATCTTGTCGAAATTGTCGTAGCCGTTGGTCTTGCAGCCTTCTTCGCCGAGCAGTTCGTTGCCCTTGCAGGCGGCAGGCACCACCGGCAGCGAGCCGAACCAGGCGGAGACGTCGCCCTGCACTTTCGGCGACAGCGAATGCTCCATCCACATGTAGGCGCAGTTCGGGTGGGCAGCATCGGCCTCCATCATCGTGGTGTCGGCCCAGCCGGTAACGCCCTCCTCGGGGATGGTCGAGGCGACCGGCTTCTTTGCCGCGATCAGCGTGTTGACCTGGTAGGGCCAGGAGCCGGAGGCGACGACGCCTTCGTTCTGGAAATCGTCGACCTGGATGGCGGCGTCGTGCCAATAGCGTCCGACCAGCGTACGCTGGACCCGCAGAAGGTCGAGCGCGGCCTTGTACTGGTCTTCGGTCAGTTCGTACGGATCCTTGATGCCGAGCTCCGGCTTGTGGGCCATCAGGTAATTGGCGGCATCGGCGATGTGGATGGGCCCGTCATAGGCCTGGACGCGGCCCTTGTTCGACTTGCCGTCGGAAAGCTTCATTTCCTCGAAGACCACGTTCCAGCTCTTCGGCGCCTCCTTGAACACTTCGGTGTTGTACATCAGCACGTTCGGCCCCCACTGATAGGGGACGCCGTAATGGACTCCGCCGACGGTGAACCAGGGCGCATCCTTCAGCCGGTCGTCGACCGTCTTCCAGCTCGGTATGAGGTCAGTGTTGATCGGCTGGACGCGCTTGCCTGCGACAAGGCGCAGCGAAGCGTCGCCCGAGGCGGTGACGAGATCGAAGCCGCCCTCGTTCATCAGTGAGACCATCTCGTCGGAGGTGTTGGCGGTCTTGACGTTGACCTTGCAGCCGGTTTCCTTCTCGAACGAAGTGACCCAATCATAGGCCTTGTCGGTTTCGCCGCGCTCGATATAGCCCGGCCAGGCGACGATATTGACCTCGCCTTCGCCTTTGCCGAGCTCCTTGACCTGGGCGATGGCCTGGCCGGAGAAGCTCAGCGCGACCATCAAGGCAGTGCATGATTTCAGCAATGAATTCATCGTCGATCTCCCATTTTTGCATGACCTCGAAACCGGTTTCGGTTTTCGGAAGAAGATCATGCGCCCGTTCAAAGACGTTGGATGCGCGGCTCTGAGGGCCGTGCTCCGGCGGCAGCTTTGTTCCCTGACCGAAAAGTGCTGCGAAATTTCCGGTTTCGCAAATTCATTTATCAGAAAGCCGATATCGATTTTTCCGATACGTCAGCGGCCAATCTTCTCGGGCCGTTGGCGCACCATGCGCTGCGACTGGGCAAGTCCGATGAAGTCGCGCGCCGCTTGCGGCAGGCCGGAGCCGCGCCGCCAGACCATGCCGACCTGGACGACCGGCAACGACCCCGAAATATCGCGCGATTCGATGCGGTCGCCTTCCAGCGACCATGGCCGGTAGACGAGATCGGGCAGCAGCGCCACGCCGGCGCCGGTAGCGACGAGGCTGCGCACCGCTTCGACCGAGCGGGTGCGGAAGGCGACATGCGGCTTGGCGCCGATTGCCGTCAGCAGCTTTCCGGTATTCTCCTCGATCTCGTCGACGGTCAGCATGATCAGCGGTTCCGAGGCGATGTCGCCGATGCCGATGATGTCGGCACCGGCCAAGGGGTGGCCGAGCGGCAGCCACAGCCGGTAGGCCGAGACTTCGAGGATTTCGGACTGCAGCGCGGTGCGGTCGCGCAGGTTCGAGGTGACCATGACGGCAATGTCGAGCTTGCCGCCGATCAACAGATGCTCGAGATAGTCGCCATTGTCCTCGATCGCCGAGACCTCGACACCCGGATAGGCGCGGCGGTAGCGGGCAAGAAGATCGGAAAGCACATAGCCAGCGACCAACGAGGTGACGCCAAGTTGCAGCCGCCCGCTTGCCGCGATCCGTTCGCCGAAGAAGGCGCGGCGCGCATCGGAAACGTCCGCCAGGATCTTCCTCGCATGGCGCAGGAACTGGTGGCCTTTGTGGGTGATGTTCAAGCCGCGCGGGTGGCGCTCGAACAGCTCGACGCCGAGATCGTGCTCCAACTCCTTGATCGCTTCGGTGACCGAGGATTGCGAGATCGACAGGTTCTGGGCGGCGCCCGACACTGTGCCCTGCTCGGCCACGGCGATGAAGAACTGCAATTGGCGGATGGTGAAAGCCATGGCCGGACTAAACACGGCAGAGGCGGCGCTGGGAAGTGGGTGCTGGTGCCGATCTGCCGATAGAGCTCAGCCCTCGCTTCCGCCGTCCGCAATGCTGAGCCGCGCGCCGGCCTGGACGAGGGCGGCGGCGATGTCGTGCGGCGGCGGCCGGTCGGTCGCGAGTTCGGAAAAGCCGCCGAACCCGCAGACCTGAACAAGGCCCTGGCGGCCGAACTTGCTGTGGTCGGTGACGACAAGCGAACGCTGACCGCGCGACAGCACCATGCGGGCGAATTCGGCCTCTTCCAGATCATAGTCCATGACGCCGGTGACAGCATCGACCGCACCGGTCGATATCACTGCATGGCTGACGGAAAAACGGCTGACGAATTCGATGGCCGAGACGCCGAAGGCAGCACCGGAATCGCTGCGCAGCTCGCCGCCGGCCATATAGACCTTGTTGCCGTTGACGGTGGCCAGTGTGCGGGCGATGTCGGAGGAGTTGGTGACGACCGTCAGCCGCCGGTGGCCGAGCAGTTCCCGGGCCAGGAATGAGGTGGTGGTGCCGGTGTCGAGCATGATCGATTCGCCGTCGCGGATGGTGGCGGCGACCATGCGGGCAATAGCTCGCTTGGCATCGGCGTTCTCGCGCATGCGCCGCTCGAACGGCGCTTCGCCGGCAATCGACGGCAGGCCGACGGCGCCGTGCATCTTGAGGATGGAACCGTCGCTGGTCAGTGGCTTGACGTCGCGGCGTACTGTCTCCAGCGAGACGCCCAGCCGATCAGCCAGGCTGGCAATGGTAACGGTGCCTTCCTCCTTGAGGAGGCGCAGGATTTCGCCATGCCGCTTCGAGTGGAGCATCAGTTCCATCCGGTCGGATTGTTGCACCATTGACCGGTTCTACGGCATAAATGCCACTAACTCCAGGAAATTTAGCAAAATTCGGGCAAAAAACCAGAAAACACCACAATTTCGCGTTGACAACGCCTCCAGCGTGGCGCGACATTATCGCCGTGACAGGCTCGGAACGGAGGACGACGGCTGAGCCGCACGAAAAATCGCCTGCCCGAATGCCCGGGAGATCGTCGGGTGCAAGGGACCGAAATTCAGGATCCGCGGGGGCGGATGCCGGCGTCGAAGAACCCGGCACAAAGGGGCTCGTCGGTGCGGTGCGGGATACCGATCCCGAGATCTGCACCGACGAGATCTTCGCGTTGCCGCCATTCCTCCGTCCGATTGTCATCGCTGGCCAGCCGTGACATGCGTGGAAAATTGACCCGATGGACGAGATCGTGACTGTCGAAGACCGCATCCGTGCGCTGCCTTGCTGGACCGGCGGCATCGATATCGCGCCGCTGCCGGGCGGGTTGAGCAATGCCAATTATCTGGTCAAGGACGCGGCCGGGCGGCACGTCGTGCGGATCGGCCAGGATTATCCGTTCCACCATGTCTTTCGCGAGCGCGAGATGATGACCGCGCGGGCAGCGCACGCGGCAGGCTTCGCTCCGGCCGTCCACTACACCGGACCCGGCGTCATGGTGACGGAGTATCTCGGCGCCAAGGCCTATGTCGCGCAGGACGTGCGCGCTGATCTCGGCCGCGTTGCCGCGTTGCTGCGCGGCTTCCACCGGGAGATGCCCAGTCACATCTCCGGCGCCGGCTTCATGTTCTGGGTGTTCCACGTCATTCGCGACTATGCGCGCACGCTGGAGGAAGGCCGCAGCCGCAAGCTGGACGAATTGCCACGCCTTTTGACCCTGGCGGACGAGCTCGAGCGCGCGCAAAAACTGCTGCCGATCGTCTTCGGTCACAACGATCTTCTGCCGGCCAACATAATCGACGACGGTCACAGGCTGTGGCTCATCGACTTCGAATATGCCGGCTTCAACACCGCGATGTTCGACCTTGCCGGTGCGGCTTCGAACGCCGGCATGAGCGACGAGGAATCCTTCGCCTTCCTGACCGCCTATTTCATGAAGGAGCCGGACCCGGCGATACGGCGCTCGCACGCCGCCATGCAATGCGCGTCGCTGCTGCGTGAGGCGATGTGGGGCATGGTTTCCGAGCTCTACCTCGATGCGCCCGGCGTCGACTACGCCGCCTACGCCGACGAAAACCTGGCGCGGCTCGAAGCCGCCCTGGAAAACTACAGGACAAAATACGGGACGCGGACATGACCTTGCCCGCCCAGGCCGGGATCGTGGTCATCGGCGGTGGTATCATCGGCTGTTCGACGGCCTATCATCTGGCGCGCGACCACAAGGCCGAAATCGTGCTGCTCGAACAGGGCAAACTGACCTCGGGTTCGACCTGGCATGCTGCCGGGCTGGTCGGCCAGCTACGCTCGTCGGCGTCGATCACGCGCGTGCTCAAATATTCAGTCGATCTCTACAAGGGGCTAGAAGCCGAAACCGGCCTCGCCACCGGCTGGAAGATGACTGGCTGCCTGCGCCTCGCCACCAATGCCGACCGCTGGACCGAGTATAAGCGGCTGGCAACGACGGCCAAGAGCTTCGGCATGGACATGCATCTGCTGTCGCCGGCCGAGGTCAAGGAAATGTGGCCGCTGCTGGAAACCGGCGACCTCGTCGGCGCGTCCTGGCTGCCGACCGACGGTCAGGCAAGCCCTTCCGACATCACCCAGTCACTGGCCAAGGGCGCGCGCATGCATGGCGCAAAATTGTTCGAGGAAGTGCGGGTCACCGGCTTTGAAATGACCAACGGCCGGATCGTTAAGGTTAGGACGAACAGGGGCGATATCGCCTGCGACAAGGTGGTGAACTGCGCCGGGCAATGGGCGCGGCAGGTGGGTGCGCTGGCCGGCATCAACGTGCCGCTGCAGCCGCTGAAGCACCAGTACATCATCACCGAGAGGATCGTCGGCCTGGCGACCGACGCGCCGACAATTCGCGACCCCGATCGCCGCACCTATTTCAAGGAGGAGGTCGGCGGGTTGGTGATGGGCGGCTACGAGCCGAACCCGCAGGCGTGGACGACCGGCCTACCCGGCGGCGATGTGCCGGACGATTGGGAGTTCCGGCTGTTCGACGATGATTACGATCATTTCGAGCAGCATATGAGCCAGGCGATCGAGCGCGTCCCGGCGCTTGCCAATGTCGGCGTCAAGCAGATGATCAACGGGCCGGAGAGCTTTACGCCGGACGGCAATTTCATCCTCGGCGTGGCGCCGGAATGCCCCAATATGTTCGTCGGCGCCGGCTTCAATGCCTTCGGCATCGCGTCCGGCGGCGGCGCCGGCTGGGCGCTGGCGCAATGGGTCGTCGACGGCGAGGCGCCGCTCGATTTGTGGGTGGCCGATATCCGCCGCTTCTCCGACCTGCACCGCGACCGGAAATGGGTCGGCGACCGCACGCTGGAAGCCTACGGCAAGCACTACACGATCGGCTTCCCGCATGAGGAATATGTCAGCGGACGGCCGCGCATCGTCTCACCTTTGTACGAGCGGCTGCAAAGACATCGCGCCGTGTTCGGCTCGAAACTTGGCTGGGAGCGGCCGAACTGGTTCGCGCCGGCGGGCATCGAGCCGAAGGACGTCTATTCGATGGGCCGGCAGAACTGGTTTTCACCCGTCGGCGACGAGCATCGCCATGTGCGCGAAAAGATCGGTATTTTCGACCAATCGTCGTTTGCCAAATACGAAATGACCGGAGCCGACGCGCTGAAGGCGCTGGACTGGATCTGCGCCAATGACGTCGCCAAGCCGGTCGGCCGGCTGACCTACACACAGCTCCTCAATACGCGCGGCGGCATCGAGGCCGATTTGACCGTGGCGAGGCTCGGCGAGGAAAAGTTCTACATCGTCACCGGCACCGGGTTCCGCACGCACGATTTCTCCTGGATTGCCGATCATATCGGCAGGGAGTTCGACGTGACGCTGACCGACGTCACCGAGGATTTCGGCACATTGTCGCTGATGGGGCCGCGCGCACGTGATGTGCTGTCGGCGGCGACCGATGCTGACGTCTCGAATGCCGCCTTTCCGTTCGGCCATGCTCGCGAGATCGCCATTGCCGGCCACGCCGTGCGGGCACTGCGCGTCACCTATGTTGGCGAACTAGGCTGGGAATTGCATGCGCCGATCGCGGCGACAGGCGAGGTTTTCGACGCGCTGATGGCGGCGGGCGCTACCCACGACATCCGCCCGGTCGGCTACCGGGCGATGGAATCGCTGCGGCTGGAAAAAGGCTACCGCGCCTGGGGCGCCGACATCACGCCCAACGACACGCCGCAGGAGGCCGGCCTCGGCTGGGCGGTGAAGCTCAGGAAGAACACCGATTTCCTCGGCCGGCGGGCGCTTGAAAAGCTCGGTGGCTCGACGCTCAGGAAACGCTTTGCCGGCTTCACTGTCGATGATCCGGACGTCGTGCTGCTCGGGCGCGAGACCATCCTGCGCAACGGCGAGGCGGTCGGTTATCTCACCAGCGGCGGCTATGGCTACACCATCGGCAAGAACATCGGCTACGGCTATGTGCGCAATGCCTATGGCGTCAGCGATGATTTCCTCACCTCCGGCGACTACGAGCTGGTTGTGGCAATGGAACGGACGCCGGCGAAGATTCACCTCGAGCCGCTTTACGACCCGGCAGGAGCAAAGGTGAAGGCGTAGAGCCTCCCGCCTCAGTTCACGATGAGCACCAGCCCCCGGCTCGGCACCGTATCGGCCTCGCCTGGCATCGAGACATAGGGCGGCGTCTCCTCGGCGCGGGTGACGATGCCTTGCGCCTCGAGCTCGGCGATCCGCGCGGCAAAACCCGTGTCCCACAGCGTGTTCTTCACCGTCAGGACGATCACTCCGCCCGGCCGGCAGATGCGGATCAGCTCATCCAGACCCTCGGCTCCGACATGGCCCGACGTGAAGACGCCGGCTGAGATGATCCCGGCATAGGCATCATCCACGAAGGGCAGCGGCTCGCCAAGCGCCAGGCAGTGAAGCGCCGAATAGACGCCCTTGCGCGCCGCTTGCGCCAGCATTCCTTCCGAGATGTCGAGCGCCTCGACCTGCGGATAACCGGTAATGGCGAGCCACTCGCCGATGAGCCCGGTCCCGGCGCCGGCATCGAGCAGAGGTGCGGCGCCGCGCGGCAGATGGCGGGCCAGCAAGGCAAGGCAGATGGTGGGATGGCGATAGCCGGCCGCCGACATGTCGGCGTCGTAAGTGCCGGCCCAGCTGTCGTAGAGCGCGGCTACGTCTTCCGGCCGCTTCGCCGCATAGGCTGCGGCGAGTGCGCTCTGCTGTTTGCTGTCCGTCATTGCTGTTCCGTCGCCTGGTATTGATCCGCTACGCGATGATAGCCAAACGGCGAAAACTGTGGAACCGTCGTCGCGACAATAAAGATGGGAAAAGGAGCGAAAGCCATGGCGGATGAGCAGGCACGCACCGCGCTTGCGGCCATTCCGATGCTGGCCGGCTATGACGGCCCGCTGGAGCGGCTCGGCGGCCTGACCAACCTCGTCTTCAGGGGTAAGGATTTCTGCCTGCGTATCCCCGGCAAGGGTACCGAGGAATACATCAACCGCGCCAACGAGGCAGTGGCGGCCCGGGAAGCGGCAAAGGCCGGCGTCAGCCCGGAAGTGCTGCATGTCGATGCCGAGACCGGCGTGCTGGTGACCCGCTTCATCGCCGGCGCCGAGACGATGTCGCCGGAAAAATTCAAGACCCGACCGGGCAGCCCGGCACGCGCCGGCAAGGCCTTTCGCAAACTGCACACATCCGGCGCGGTGTTCCCCTTCCGCTTCGAGCTGTTTGCGATGATCGACGATTATCTGAAAGTGCTGTCAACCAAGGACGTCGCCCTGCCTGCCGGCTACCACGATGTGGTCCGCGAGGCGGAGGCAGTGCGCTCAGCACTTGCAGCTCAACCTCTGCCGATCGTCGCCTGCCACTGCGACCCGCTCTGCGAAAACTTTCTCGATACGGGCGACAGGATGTGGATCGTCGACTGGGAATATTCCGGCATGAACGATCCGCTCTGGGATCTCGGCGACCTCAGCGTCGAAGGGCAATTCGACGCCGCGCAGGACGAGGAAATGATGCTGGCCTATTTCGGCGGCGAGCCGAGACCGGCGGAGCGCGCCCGCATCGTCATCTACAAGGCGATGTGCGACCTTTTGTGGACGCTGTGGGGACTGATCCAGCTTGCCAGCAAAAATCCGGCCGACGACTTTCGCGCCTATGCAGACGGCCGGTTTGCGCGCTGCAAGGCACTGATGGAGATGCCGGAATTTTCGCGGCATCTCGCGGCGGTGCGCCGGGGTTAATTCACACCCTTCGGTACGTTTTCGGGCGGTACCGTGTCGACCACCTTCTGGCGGTGGAAGATGAACAGGCCGGCCAGCACGACGATGGCCGAGCCGATCAGGATGCGCGGCCCAGGCACATCGCCGAAGAAGGCGAGGCCGAAGACCACTGCCCACAACAGCAGGCTGTAATGCAGCGGCGCCAAGGTCGAGGCCGGCGCCAGCTTCAACGCCCTGGTGATCATCAGATGCGCGCCGCAGGAGACGATGCCGAGAAGCAGCATGGCGCCGAAATCGAGCGAGGACGGCGTCCTCCAGCTGCCGAGGGTCAGCGCAGCGCCGACCAGCAGCGTGCCGATGGTTTGCCAGGTGACCAGCGAAGTGTCGCTGGTGCCGCGCAGCCGCCGATTGAGGATGATGGCGAAGGCAAAGGAAATGCTGCCGGCGAGCGCGAACATCGAGGACAGCGAGAACGCGGCCGACGACGGCTTCAGCATGATCAGCACGCCGCAGAAACCGAGCAGGATAGCCGCCCAGCGGCGCCAGCCGACCCTTTCGCCGAGCAAAAAGTGCGACAGCGCCGCGACGTAGATCGGCCCGGCCATGTAGAAGCTCATCACATCGGCGAGCGGCAGATAGACGACCGCCGCGTAGAACAGCGCCGTGTCAAGCGTTGTCATCACCACGCGCAGCAGCTGCAACTCCGGCCGCTCCATGAGAAACAGCTTGGCCGCACCCTGATGGGCAATCATCGGCCCAAGTATGAAAAACGCGCCGATCGAGCGGATCAGCACGACCTGGCCGACGGAAAAACTGGCAACCAGCCACTTGCCCATCGCATCGTTCAGCGCAAACAGGAAATCGCCGGCGAGCATCAGCAGGATGCCGGCCAGCAGCACGTTCCTGATCGTTGAGTACTGGGTTGCGGGCTGCGCCATTCCGTTACCGGTTCCTCGCCGTGGGGTACGGTGACCCGCGTCGTAGTCGCAAGCAGCTGCCGTGACGAGGCGAAAATTGAGAATTCGGTAAGACCAGTGCCGGAAATCGGCTGGACTAATGCATGTCGCGCAAAAGTGTGCAGCGGTTTTGCGACAACGACATGCATCAAAACAGGAACTTAAAGTATCCGTTTTGATCAAGGGGTTTGAGGGGCCCATTTTCGCTGCGCCTTGAGGAGAGCGTTTGCGAGGATGATGAG